>JAZQLK010000075.1:0-7965 GCA_045542635.1 Eubacteriales bacterium | reverse complement strand
GTTGAGCTTATTATCGACGACACGCCCGAGGCCATCACTCTTTCGGGATTTGATCCTGTAAGACGTGAGACCGCAAGACTTACCCTTGAGAAGCTTATTTCCGACGGACGTATCCATCCTACGAGAATTGAGGACTGCGTTGAGAAGGCTAAGCGCGAGGTTGAGGCATCTATCAAGCAGGCAGGCGAAAAGGCTACCTTTGAAACAGGCATCCACAGTCTTAACATTGAGCTTGTTAAGCTCCTTGGCAGACTTAAATACAGAACAAGCTACGGTCAGAACGTGCTTACCCACTCTATCGAGGTTGCGGAGCTTGCGGGCGTTATGGCGGCAGAGCTTGGCGCAGACGTTACTCTTGCTAAGCGTGCGGGTCTTCTCCACGATATCGGTAAGGCTCTTACAGCCGAGATTGAAGGCTCCCACGTACAGATCGGCGTAGACGTGGCTAAAAAGTACAAGGAATCCAAAGAGATTCTCCACGCCATCGAGGCTCACCACGGCGACGTTGAGCCACGCTCCATTATCGCCGTTATCGTTCAGGCGGCAGAGGCAATTTCCGCTGCCCGTCCCGGTGCAAGACGTGAAAATCTTGAAAACTATATCAAGCGTCTTGAAAAGCTTGAGGAGATCGCAAGCGGCTTCGACGGAGTTGAAAAGACCTTTGCCATCCAGGCAGGCCGCGAGATCCGTATTATGGTTAAGCCCGAGCTTATTAACGATGAAAGAATGGCTCTCGTAGCCCGTGAAATCGTTAAGAAGATAGAATCCGAGCTTGAATACCCCGGACAGATCAAGGTTAACCTTATTCGCGAGAGCCGTGTGGTTGACTACGCTAAATAAGTGTACTGCATCATAAAACAAGAAAAGCGAAGTCCTATGGCTTCGCTTTCTTAAAACACTTGGCGAGAGCCGAATAGAAAGATTAGATTAAAATGAAGCCATTTAAAATTCTTGCCCTTGGGGACGTATGCGGACCCGAGGCAACAAAATTCCTTTGTAAAAGGTTATGGTCTATTCGCCGTCAGTACGGCGTAGATATGGTAGTGGTGAACGGAGAAAACTCCGCAGAGCCCAACGGAATCGACAAGGAAAGCGCCCTTTCACTTTTTGAAAGCGGCGTTGACGTAATTACCACAGGAAACCACGTTTACAGGAAATCCTCGGTATTTTCCTATCTTGATGACGAGGAAAACATAATACGTCCCTTGAATTTTCCGTCAACCAACCCAGGACACGGCTCCGTTGTCATAAAAATAAACGGTATCCGCGTTCTTTGTATGAACGTTATGGGAAGCGCCTATATGGACGCGTCGGGATGTCCCTTTGACGCAATCGAAAGGGAGCTTTCAAAGCGTGGGGGAGAATACGATTTCGCCCTTCTTGATATCCACGCGGAGTCAACGGGGGAGAAGAAGGCTATTGCCTATAATTTCTCCGATAAAATAGCGGTTTGCTTCGGCACTCACACCCACGTGCAGACAAACGACCCTCAAATTCTTAACGGAAAATGCGCTTATATCACCGACCTCGGTATGTGCGGAGCTACCGACTCCATACTCGGAGTCAAGAAGGAGGCGGTAATTCATAAAATGAAGACCAAAATGCTATCCCGCTTCGATTTTGCAAGCGGAGAAATGAGTATTGAGGGCGCGGTTTTCTGTGTAAATACAGACACCCGGCGCGGTATTTCGTGCGAAAATATAAAAATTACAGGAGAATCAAAATGAAAACTACTGAGCTTTTAAAGTATATTGAGGAAGGCAGACTTGATTCAAGACTTATTGACATTTACGGCGAGGAAAATCTCTGCGAGCAAAGAACGAGATATGAAAACGCCGTTTCCGAATTCAAAAGCATTTACGGTCAGCGTGAGGTTTCCCTCTTCTCCGTTCCCGGCAGAAGCGAAATTTCCGGTAACCACACCGACCACAACCACGGCGAGGTTCTTGCAGGCTCTATAAACCTTGATATTATCGCAGTTGCATCCGCAACGGATGACGGCATTATAAGAATCAAGTCCGCAGGCTTCCCCGAGGATGCGGTAGATACAAATTCATACACGTCCCCCGTTGAAGCTGACTTTTTCAAGTCACAGGCTCTTATCGCGGGTATGTCAAAGGCATTTACCGATAACGGCCTTAAGACAGGCGGCTACGTGGCTTACACCACCTCCAATGTATTCAAGGGCTCAGGACTTTCCTCCTCCGCAGCCTTCGAGGTTATGGTAGGTAATATCCTTAACTATTTCTACAACGACGGTGCCGTTGACAACGTAGAAATCGCCAAGATGGCTCAATTCTCCGAGAACGTATTCTTCGGTAAGCCCTGCGGTCTTATGGACCAGATGGCTTGCGCGGTTGGAGGCTTTGTACATATTGATTTCTTTGATCCCAAATCCCCCCTTATCGACAAGATAAGCTTTGACTTAAGCGGCGCAGGCTACTCCCTCTGTATCGTAAACACAGGCGGAAACCACGCAGACCTTAACGAGGATTACGCATCCGTTCCCGCAGAAATGAAAGCCGTTGCCAAATACTACGGCAAGAGCGTTCTTGCGGAAATGGACAGATTTACTCTTATGTCCGATATTCAGAATCTCCGTAAGGCAGTAGGCGACAGAGCTATTCTCCGCGCAGCCCACTTCTTTAACGAGAATGACAGAGTAGAGGTACAGGCAAGAGCTCTTAAGCTTAACGACCTTGAAAAATTCCTTCAGTACGTGCTTAAATCAGGTCAGTCCTCCTATATGTATCTCCAGAACGTGTTCACCACAAAGAACGTACAGGAGCAGGGCCTTTCCTTGGCTCTTTGCATCACCGATATGACGCTCTCCGGCTCAGGCGCGGCTTGGCGTGTTCACGGCGGCGGCTTTGCAGGTACTATCCAGGCATTCGTTCCCAACCGCTACGTTAATCTTTACAAGAAGGAAATTGACGGCGCATTCGGTGACGGCGCTTGCCACGTATTGAGGATCCGTCCCTACGGAGCTATAAAGGTTTAAGGTCTGTTAAAGCAAGCGTCGATATCAAGCCCTTCGGCTTGTCGATATGTTGCCTTCGCAACTCGATATAGCTACGCTCGATATGCCTTATCGGGCGAGAACAGGCTTAAATTCAATTTTAACTATTGAGGATTTTATGCAAATTTACACATTATTTTCAGGCTCAAGCGGAAACTGTGTGTACGTAAAGGATAAAAATACCGAAATACTAATAGACGCAGGAAAGAGCGCGGGAGCAATTGAAAAATCGCTTACCGCGCTTAATTCCTCCTTATACGGTATCAAGGCGATTTTTCTCACCCACGAGCATTCCGACCATACGGCGGGGCTTGAAATTATATCGAAAAAGCACCACGTCCCCGTACATATCACAGAGCCGTCATATAAATACCTGTCATCTCTTACCTATCTCCCCTCCTGCGCCAAGCGTCACGATATAAGGTACGAGACACAGGTAGGCTCACTTAGGATCCGCTCCTTCGAGATTCCCCACGATAGCTATCAGAACGTAGGCTACGTAATAGAAAACGAGGAGGGAGAAAAGCTTGGTATTGCCACGGATATGGGGCATATCACAGAAGAAATCCTTTCCTCTCTTATAGGCTGCAATTACGCCATTATAGAATCAAATCACGACACAGGTATGGTAAAAAACGGTCCTTATCCCTTTTTCTTAAAGGAAAGGATCCTCTCGGACAGAGGGCATCTCTGCAACGAGGAGTGCGCCCGTCTTGCTCTCCACCTTGCTAAAAACGGTGTAAAAGCAATTGCCCTCGCCCACTTAAGCCGTGAAAACAACACCCCCGAAAGAGCCTTTTCCGTAACCCAAAGCGCTCTTTGCGAGGGCGGCTTTTCCCATATTGACTTAAAGGTGGCATCCCCCGTAATTCCCACCTGCATTTGCAAGTAAAATTGCAATATTCTATGAGGAGTATATCATATTTGCTCACCAATATATCATATATAACGTAAAAAACAGCCACAGTGTGGCTGCTTTTGTCTTTAATACGCAAAATCATTCAATAAGACTGTAATAGAATCTTCGTCTTGATAAAGCAAGATAAGCATAGTAAGAAAGAAGGTATAAAAGACAGGAAATTATATAAGAAAAGATTCGGCTTTGAATTATACGGGAGCAAGCGAAGATTCCGTCCCACAATAGGGAAACGAAAAATCCGGATGTTGCAATATGTAGAGCGCATATAAACAAAAGAGCTAACGCTACCGTATATTCTCCGCTTTTTATACATATTACCGTATCGCTTCTCATTCCGCTATATCCGTTTGCTTCAAAATAGCAAAGAAGGTATTCTCTCTTTTTACGGCTCCAGAAATGCTTAATATAAACGCATAGTGTAGAGGAAAGTACAACGGCAAATATAGCCACAGGGAGGGAAATTTTATCCCATCCGATGTCCATCCCGTCACACGCAAGCCGTATAACAAGATAGAAAGAATATCCCATTAAGGAGGTTAGCGTTAAATTGATAATATCAAATAAAAATTGGCTTTGATTAGATCTCATTTTTTAATTTTCGTTTAATATTCCGTATATTTTTTCCGAGTTTCTTTTTCTTGAAAGGCGGTAGGAGAAGAATATATCCTCTATCCACCACACGTAGGAAAGGAGCTGTAAGGCAAAGCCTATTGTTCCAAATCCGCCGAAAAGGTAGCCAACCACGCCCAAGACAAGCTTGCCTATACCCAGTCTTATATCTCCCGCGTAAAACCTGTCTACACCAAAAATCCCGAGAAAAAGTGATAAAATTACGGTAACGTATATGCTTTTTAGCTTCAATTCCTTTATTTTCTTATATTTGTCCTCGCTTGCGCTTTCGATTCTTGTACGTAGCTCTCGGTATAATTCTACGGGAATTTGCTTCCTTATTTTATCTATATAAGAGATTCTTTCACTCATTGTCGCCACCGTTAAGCTCACGGAGTCTTTTATTTATTCCTTCAATATGCTTCCTTTGTATTATTTCTATGGCTATTAAAAGTCCAAAATAGATCAAAGCATATAAAGCAAACATTATTGCTGTCCTTAAATAATTTATTTTACTGTTATAAATTACAAGAGCAATAAATGCAATAAGCATCACTCCAAAGGCCCTTAATAAATTTTTGACTGTTTTTTGTAATGAGGTGCTACATACAAATATCTCGTAGCAGGTTACAGCAACGGAAAGAACAGCTAATAACCGTACAAATCCTATACCGTAGATTTCGGGGTTTATTGAATTTGCTATTAAAAATAAAGCGAGCATAAGGCCCATATTTCGAAAAATTGCGTTCAAATAATTATTCAACCTCATATTTACACCCCCAGCTTTCTTCTGATATCATTCACATACCCACGGGAAATCATAATTTTTTCTCCGTTTACAAGAGTTCCCAACAGACGGGCATTCTTCTCTCTTTTTATGCTTTTCAGCTTTTTCAAATTTACAATAGAGGTCTTTGATACGCGGACAAAATAGGTATCACTCAGTCCCTCCTCCAGATTGTAAAGACGTGCCTGGCACTTATACACCTGCTTATCGGTGTAGAAAAAAATACTACCCTCCACGCTTTCAAAATAAAATATCTCCCCGAGGGGTATAAAAAAGGTTTCTCCGTCTATTTCTCCCGCAAGATTTTTTCCTATTACGCTGACACAGGATATAATTTCCTGTATTTCTCCGTTTACCTCAGCGCATTTAATAAGAACCTCGGGCTCTTTATAGGCTTCATTTTTTTCAATTGTTATTTTCATTTCGCCCTCCCTGTCTTCTTGTATCTTTAGTTTACAGTAATATGAAAACAAAATCAAGTCGAATTTTGCAAGTTGCATTTTTTCAGTCGTAAGATGCAA
This sequence comes from Eubacteriales bacterium, assembly GCA_045542635.1. Lineage (GTDB taxonomy): Bacteria > Bacillota > Clostridia > Oscillospirales > CAG-272 > RGIG2000. The sequence continues at coordinate 2,110 of JAZQLK010000075.1, read as the reverse complement.
AAATAACCTGTGATTTTTATAAAATTCACGTTTATTTACGGAGTTATTACTGATAAACTTATATTGGAGTAATAATTTCTGTTTTATCAGTAATATCTTATAATTTATTAGTAATAACTAAGAATTTATCGGTAATTATTATTGACAAGGCCGAGAAATAAGGTTATAATAATATCAAGGAGGGGATTTTATGAAATATTCAGCCGACAAAAAGGAAACGATAATTTTATACATTCTTGATAAAATAGCTTCAGGCTGTAAAAACATTTCAAGTACAGTATCAGAGGCGTTTGGTATCAGCTCCAACACAGTACACACCTATCTTACCAAGCTTATAAATGACAATATCATTACAAAACGCAAGCGCGGTGAATACGAGCTTATTACAACCGAAACCGTTTATAAATTCAAAAGAAGCTCGGGTGAATTGGAATCCGACACCTTGGCGTATGATTTATGCCTGAGCAATCAAATTTCTCACCTGTCCGAAAACGTCAAGCACATATGGGCGTACGCCTTAAGCGAGATGGTTAACAACGTTATTGATCACTCAAACGCCGAAAATATGCAGGTGACGGTAATGCAGAATTATTTAAGCACAGGCGTTTTAATTATTGATGACGGAATAGGTATTTTTGAAAAAATAAAGGGGTACTTTAATTACAGCTCTACGGATGAAGCAATATGTGAATTATTTAAGGGAAAATTGACAACGGACAAGGAAAATCACTCCGGAGAAGGAATTTTCTTTACGTCGAAAATGATGGATACGTTTTTGATATTATCCGGCGGAAAGATTTTTTCAACCTCCAAATACAGTAATGATCATATCGCGGATATAAAAAACAATCTGTCGGGAACTACCGTTTTAATGTCTTTATCTAACTTTACTCAAAAAAATGCAAGAGAAATATTCGATATGTTTTCCGATGGAGACGGATGCTTCTCTACAACGCGAATTCCTTTAAAAAACATTTTCGAGTCTGCGCCCGTATCCCGATCTCAGGCGAAAAGAATATGCAACCGTCTCGATTGCTTTGAGGAGGTAATTTTAGACTTTGAAAATATCTCCTGGATGGGACAGGGCTTCGCTCATCAGTTGTTTGTGGTTTACCGCAAGGCTCATCCCGAAACAAAGCTTGTTCCCGTAAATATGAACGATAGCGTTTTGGGAATGTACAATCACGTTCTTAATTCCGACAAACAATGAAAAAACAGCCACAACGTGGCTGTTTTTCGTTTATGTAGCTTTTATTCAGCAAGGAATGCTTCTGCTGCCTTTTTGGACATTCTCTTAATGTTCTCAACAGGGTATGCAGATTCTTCGCCGCCGTTTGTGTAAAGGAAATAGTAGCCGTCAGCTGTTACGTAGAGAGTTTCCTCATAGCCTGCGGGATCGCCGAATTCGCCAACTGTTACCTTCTTTACAATCTCGGATGCATCTGTGTTATATTCCTTCTTGCAGATAACCTTAACCATTATTAGCTCCTCCTTCTTAACTTCAATTTTTTATGGGTATATATTAGCATACAATTAGTTGTTTGTCAATAATTATTTTTTGGAAATAATAAATTGACACACATTTGTTTATATGATAAAATTTATATGTAATAATAAAGTGTTTAAGGAGAATAATTATGCCCTTTATCGAAACCAAAACCACAGTAAATTTAACAAATCAGATGGAAGAAAAATTAAAGGCAGCCTACGGCAAGGATATTGAAATAATCCCTGGCAAGAGCGAAAATTGGCTTATGCTTAATTTTGTCGGCGGATGCCATATGGCATTCCGCGGCGATGCAGAGCGACCCTGCGCTATCCTTGACGTTTCTATGCTTGGCAGCGCCTCAAGGCAGACCTACGATAAGCTTACAGCAAAGCTCTGCTCCGACGTATCCGAAATTCTCGGTATTCCCTCGGACAGGATCTATATTAAGTATTCCGAGCATACTGTATGGGGGTTTGACGGAATAAATTTCTAACAAAAAAAGCGACACATAAGGGCGTGATACTCTTAACGGAGTATCACGCGTCGAGATAAATCCCTCGCGGGATTTTCGATATACGCCTATGGCGTTCGATATGTGCTGACGCACTCGATATGTTTGCT
>JAZQLK010000074.1:0-6467 GCA_045542635.1 Eubacteriales bacterium | reverse complement strand
GGACGGCTCCTTCTACGGAGCTATTGACCTTAAGGACCTTATAGTTGCAAGAAGCACGGTGGATCTTGAAACTCTTATTTCAACCACCTTCCCCTTCGTTTACGATAAGGATATTATTTCCGATAATATTGAGCGGTTGCGCGGATATTCGGAAAATATGATACCCGTAGTTTCATCCGCCAATAATACGCTTCTCGGCGTAATTACTTCAACGGATATTATCGAGCTCGTTGACGAGGAGCGCGGTGATGATTACGCAAAGCTGGCGGCGTTAAGCTCCGAGGAGGAGCCTGACGAATCCCTCTTTACGAGTATGAAGAAGAGAGTTCCGTGGCTTATAGCGCTTCTGTTTATGGGTCTTGTGGTATCTGCCGTTGTGGGTATTTTTGAAAGCGTTGTGGACGCTTTGCCTATGATAGTATCCTTCCAGTCCCTTATTCTCGGAATGGCGGGTAACGTGGGTACGCAGTCCCTTGCGGTGACTGTACGAACCTTGGGTAATAATGAGGACAGCACATTTAAGGATCAGTTTATTACTATCCTGAGGGAAATTCGCGTGGCGCTTTTAAACGGTGTGGTTCTCGGAGCCATATCCTTTGCAATCGTAAGCGGTTATCTCTTCGTGTTTACCGCCTACGGTACCGCATTTACCTTTGCCGCCGCAGGATGCGTCGGTCTTGCAATGTGCTTTGCCATGGCGATTTCAGGTCTTACGGGAGCTGCAATTCCCGTATGCCTTTACAGATGCGGAGTTGACCCCGCAGTCGCATCGGGACCCCTTATCACCACCATAAACGACCTGGTTGCCGTAATCAGCTATTACGGTCTTGCCTGGGCGCTGCTATTGAATATTTAATTATAATAAAAAAGGACGCTTGCGGAAACGTCCTTTTTCATTTTATATAATATTCCATACGGCGTTAAGTAAAATTCCGTGACCGTAAAGAATCATAAGAGGAAATATCCAAAGAATCAAATCGAGGAAAATGGAGTATGTCCTCCGCATGGAATCGGTTCCGAAGAGCACGATGGGCTTTCCGAATTCGCTAATGTTATTACGTATGCTTGCGTATACCAGCATTACGATTGTCGTAATATAGGTTACGGCTGAAAGAACAAAAATCGGTATAGTCATTACCTTTATAAATCCGAACAGGAGCGACGTAATAAGGGTAATGGGATAGAGAACGGTGAAAAATTTATTAAAGTGATAAATCTTACCTAAATTTTCCGTTCTGTGTAAGGCTTCAAACCACCAGAAATTTTTTATGCCCTTCATTTTTTTACTTATAGTTGAACGGCTGAGCCTCTTTCCAACTCTTAAATATCCTTTTACGTTTAATCTGAACCAGGGGTATATAATAAGAGGGAAAAGCAGAAACAGAAGACTTACAAAGTAGAAGGCTACCTGCTCGTCTGTAAAAAGGTCCGTTTCCATAAGCTTGATACCTGCAAAGGTCATAAGTCCGCCCACTGCAATAAATAACAGTGTGAAAATATGACCGAGATACCTTCCCGTAAGCAAGGATACTGTCAGATTGAAAAGACCCATGCCGCCTATAAGACATCCGAAAATACAAAGCACAGTCCAACCGTTAAGTATAACGTCGAATACGGAGGTAAGAGCAATAAAGGTAATTGTTGGTGCAACAAAGGCGACAGTGCCAAAAATACCGATCAAGGGATAGACTATGGGACGGATCCTTCGGAATCGCCCGCTCGATACGGGTAGCATATAACGGAAAAGTCCGTTAGACCTTTTGCATTTTTCATTCTCTTTAAGAAAGCCCTTGAAATATTCCTCTCCGTATTTTTCACTGAAAACGAGGATAGCATCCTTGAAGGAGCTTATGGATCTGTTTTCTGAAATTACGTCCGGAGTGTCCGATACGGCGGTAAGAAATGATACCGTCTTTTCTTGGTCATTTTCCTCCCAAAGCTCATAAAGAGTCTCCAAGGTGTAGAGAAGAAAGCGGTATTTGTATCTGTTATCTGCATAGCTACCCGTTCTTTTACGGCTTGCCCTCGGCTTTTGAAAAGAATATTTCTTCAAATTCGCTTTATGTATCTTTAAGGATAGCATTATCGTATTTATTTTATCCATATCGGGGATTTCGCTTGAGTATAGATATAGAAGAGTTTTATAAGATTTTTTCAAATCGTCAAGACGGAGCGTCATCATAATTACCGCCTCCTTTCCATAGAATTTCAAAAAATTAAAGTTGAATTTTTACGTCGGGTAAGGATTCTGCCTTAACCGTGATAGTTGCATCCTTACTTTGCTTTTTAAATACCGCAACCACCGCGCCGTTATACATATTGCGCCTTGGTGATGTATATACGGTCAGATCCGTGGGATGAGCGTTTGCCATTCCGATAAGCTCCGCTCCCTCGGGAATAACCTCCACAGGTCTTTCGTAGCCGTAGCAGAGCATTCCGTTTTTATCGCAGACCCATATATCCACGTATACTACGTCGTACCGGGATTTTGTCGGTATACTGCCCCCCGCAAGATAATTTTCCTCCTTTTTTACGGAAAGGTGATGAGCGTCCCCCTCGGTGATAAGCTTCGCTTCTGCGTATAGCTTGCCGTTTTTGTATCCGTAAGCCGTAACTGTACCGGGCTCGTATGCGGCGTCGAATATGTAAATTCCGGTTTCATTTCGCCCTTGCTTACCGATCTCCTTACCGTTTATTTCAAGAGATATTTCATCACAATCGGCGAAAACGTAGATTTTAGTGGGCTGTCCCTCATATCCGTCAAAGCGCCAGCTTTCAATACAATCGTAAAAGCCCCATGCGCTTGGGGTATAAGGACGGGAGCTTCTTTTCGGAGGTGTGCAGGCAATATGCAAGCCACCAAGATTTCCCCAAGCAATCTGACGGTAGTAAGCCTGTGGCTTCCAAATACCTCTTATATCAAAATCTCCGCAACCGGATATATGATTGGGAAATCTATCCGCCAAAATGTCCGTCGGCTCGGGATAATGGTAGTTTATGTGTCCGATACCGGTTTCACCGAAGTAATCCCAGGCGGTCCACACAAAGTCGCCGATAATACGGGGGTTATCCTTTAGCTGAGCGTAGGTCGTAAAGGCGCTCAATGGGAAGGTCTCCGTGTTTATAAACAGCTTATTCGGAAATCTTATAAGGTCCTTTTCATAGCGGTACTCCAGGTAATTATAGCCGATTACGTCCACAGTGTCGGCGATAATTGCAATTCTGTCGGTGAAAAAGTCCATAACGTCAGCGCCGTATTCAAGAGAAGCCTTTTCTCTCTCAAGATCCTCCTTGTGATTGAAAAAGCCGCAAAAGCCGTGGGTAAGCAGACGTGAGGGGTCGTGCTTGCGTATTTCATCAGCTATATTTTTTGCATATCTGTAGCCGTAGCCTCTGCCGGATTTCTGGGGAATCTCATTACCTGTGCTCCACATAATAACGGAGGGATGGCATCTGTTACGAAGAACGATTTCTTTTGTCCATTTAAGATAATTGTCGTCAAAAAATACATGCATATCGTCAATCTGCTTGCCGTCGGTCCAATAGTCGAAAAGCTCGTCAATAACAAGCATACCGTATCTGTCACAGGCATCGTATAGGTGCTGAGATTGAGGATTGTGGGAAAGGCGCACCGCGTTATAGCCCGCTTCCTTCAGCTTTGCGATCCTTCTGTATTCTGTTTCCGCATAGGAACAGGCTCCTACGGGACCGCCATCATGATGTATGCATCCACCGAGAAGCTTTATGCTTTTTCCGTTAAGTAGAAGTCCTCGCTTGCAGTCCGCAATAACGGTTCTTATACCGAATACACTTGACTCCGTATCCTTGCATCCGTTTAAAGACAGAGTAGTCTTAACCTTGTATAAATTGGGATTGTCCGTATCCCATAGCTTGGGAGTGTCAAGCTGGAATTTTGTCTTTACCGTGTTTTCTCCGCGCTCTGCAAAAAATCTCTTTTTAAAGGTGCAAACGGGAGTACGCGTATTACCCTCGAATATCTCAAAATCAACCACTCCATCGCCCGTTTTGTCGGAGAAAAGACGTGTTTCCGCCTCTAAATAGGCACAGGAATCCGTAAGATGCTCCGTGTAAACGTAGGTGCCGCGGGGGTCGAGATATGAAGAGCCGCATTCGCAAAGGAAAACGTCGCGATAAAGTCCCGAACCCGTATACCAACGGGCGTTGGGCTGCCATTTGTTATTTATCGTCACCGTTATTAAATTGCTTTCCCCGTAGCGTAAATAGTCGGAAAGGTCGGCAATAAAGGTGTTGTAGCCGTATTTGTTTACGTATACGAGGTTTAGATTTATCTGTACCTCGGTAATACCGAAGGAGCCGTCGCAGATAAGAAAATATTTTTTGTTTTTCTTTGGGGTGAATTCCTTCTCGTACCTTCCGAGGCCGCCTTGGAAAAACCCTCCTGCGCCACCGGAGGGCGCATCCTCAAGCCTTGGTCTGCCAATAGAGAAATCGTGGGGCAGATCTACGCTTACCGTTTCCTGTCCGTTAAGGGAAAAGGACCAGCCCTTGTTAAAATTTATTTTCTTCATTTCTATCTCCTAATGCTCGATTATAAAAGAGAGCTTTTGTAAATTTCGTATTCTATCTCCTCACTGACGGGGAAGGGACAGGATGAAACGTTTTTTGCTTTTATGGAGGTTTTTACCCATTCCTTAATATCATCCGTCGTAAAAATCACCTTACGTGGCAAGATTTTATCGACATAATCCTTGAATTTACCTAGATTTTCAAGTCCAAGAGCCGATATTATATTGTTTACCTTGCTTTCGCAAACGTCGTTTACACGCTTTAAATATTCGTAAACGAGATATCCGTTTGCCATACCGTGGGGGATATCCTTGAAATAGGTAAGCTGATAGCCCATTGAGTGAACAATGGTAGTACCCGTCTGGGATATTACCATTCCGCCAATTGTTGACGCCCATAAAAGCTCCTCACATATCTGCTCGTTAAACTCTCCGTTTGTAAGGGTGTTTAAGTGCTTTCCAATGATTTTTAAGCCCTCAATAGCCATGTAATCCGTTGTATACGATGATTTTTTATTGGTATATCCCTCAATAAGGTGGCACATAGCGTCGACCGCCGTATTTCTTGCGATCTGTAATGGCAGACATTTTGTGTATTTACCGTCAAGAAAGGCGGTTTTAAAGAATACGTCGGGAGACGAAAAGCTCCTTTTCGTCTGCTCCTTATGGAGTGTAAGAATAGAGTAGGGAGTTACCTCGCTTCCCGTACCTGCCGTTGTGGGAATAGCGCACATAGGAAGGGGAGGGTTTTTGTAGCTTCCCCCGAATATATCGTATAGCGTAAAATCCTCGTTTACGGGGTTTGAAGCGTATACGGCAATAGCCTTGGCGGCATCAAGAGGTGAGCCACCGCCAATAGCTATAATAAAATCGGCGTTAAATTCACGGCATATGCGTCCGCCCTCCGCCATAGCGGTAATTTCCGGGTTGTTTTCTATTTTATCGTACACGTAGTAGGGAATTTTTGCTTCGTTAAGGATGCTTTCGACGTCGGGAAGAGCCCCCGAAAGCCTACCCGAGCTTTTTCCTGTTACTATAAATGCGCGCTTACCCCAAATAAGCTTTTCCTTGTTTTCAAAAACACAGCTCTTACCTGTGATAATTCTTGTAGGCATAAAATAAGACGGCATAACATTTCCTCCCTGTACCTTTTATTTTATGATACTACATTTTTATGCGCTTGTCAATATTTACGTAAAATCATACACGTATGCGCATTTATTTATTGACAAGACGTCTTAATTGTGGTACAATCTATATGTACAAACATTCATAGGAGAACATTATGAAAATTTCATTGATTATTCCTTGCTATAACGAGGAGGAATCCTTACCGCCTCTTTACGATGCGCTTAAGGAGGTTACAGGCTCAATGCCTGATTATGATTTTGAAATGATATTCGTTGATGACGGCTCCAAGGACAGAACCTTGCCTATTCTTAAGGAGCTTGCCAAGGCGGATGAGAGAATAACTTATATATCATTTTCACGTAATTTCGGTAAAGAGGCGGCTATGTACGCAGGCTTCTGTAACGTTAGCGGAGATTACGCCGCGGTTATGGACGCTGATATGCAGCATCCCCCGTCACTTATTCCCGAAATGGTTAAGATTCTTGAAACCGGAGAGTACGATAGCGTAGCGGCAAGAAGAACTACGCGTAAGGGCGAGAGCAAGATACGTTCCTTCTTCTCAAGATGCTTTTACAGACTTATGGGTAAGATTTCCGACGCCAATATGAAGCAGGGCGCAACGGACTTCCGCCTTATGAGAAGAGAAATGGTTGACGCAATCGTTGCAATGTCCGAGAGCAACCGTTTTTCCAAGGGTATATTCGGTTGGGTAGGCTTTAAGACCTATTGGCTCCCTTACGAAAACGTTGAAAGAGTGGCGGGTAAAACCAAGTGGAGCTTCTGGAAGCT
>JAZQLK010000073.1:0-2408 GCA_045542635.1 Eubacteriales bacterium | reverse complement strand
CTGTTCATTGGTATTACCTCCCATTTAAATTCAATAATAAAAATTACGTATATTGATATTCGATAACATCGGTTATATAATCAGGTTCATAACCTCCGTTGCCGTATATACTGTATTCTATTGTAGCTCTGTAAAGCCCCTTTCTGTTCAACTGAAAAGTATATGTGGTACATCCTGACGTTGCGGAGCTTTCTTCGGTATAAATATTATTGTAGCAACCGTTTTCCACAATTTCCCAACTGAATAGCGCTCTTCTCTCCAGCTTAATCGATATAGTCACCCAGAAGGTATAGCTATATCCCTCATATCTTGCGACAACCTCTGCCAAGCCGCTATCTGAAATTACAAACGTTGATTCTTTGAATATAACGTTTCCGTATCTTGGCATAGCGCTGTGCGATATTCCATAAACAGGCACAATTGAGACCATCATAAGCAGCACAGCCATAGTAATAATAAAAGTTTTTTTCATAATTTTTACACTCCTTTTCTTAATGTTTCTTATTTTTTTAAGTCCTCTACTATATATAACAATTTAAAAGCCATTTTGGGGTCAGCTTTTTTCATAAATTTACAAAAAGTTCACAAATTAAGAGTCGCCGTAAAACTTTTTGATTTAGTTAATTTAATAATCTCCCTTAAATATTGAAAATAAATCCCTGCTGTGATAGAATAATAAAAACGACTTTCGAGGGGGGATGTTATGTTAAGCTTGTATCTGTCAATGTTGGACGAGCCTGAATCAAATAAGCGTTTAACAGATATATATTTAGAAAACAAGGCTTGGATGCTACGACTTGCAAATTCTATTCTCAGGAATGAAGAACAAGCAAAGGATGCCGTACATAATGTTTTTCTCGAAACGGTTAAGCTTTTTCGTAAATCACCCAAAAAAGCAAGTGAAATTTCCAAGCCGTTCCTATACGTAGCGGTAAAAAATTCTTGCTTTAGCCTTGTAAAAGATACTCAACGTACGCAGGTCATAAGCGCAGATAAATTTCTTAATTTAGGCTCTTACGAAAACGTGGAGCATATTGTAGAAACCAGAGATGCTTATAAACAGTTGATGAATTTTATAAGCTCTATGCCCGAAATATACAGCGACGTACTTGTGCTTAAATACATATATTATTTGAGCATCAATGAGATCGCTGCCATAGTAAAGGTGTCCTCTACAACGGTTCGCACACGTCTTAAGCGAGGGAAAAAAATAATCACAAAACGGTTTGGAGGTATATTATGATTGAAAAAAGCATATTCAAAAAAGCTTTATTAGACAGTGTCCTTTCAAAAATCCATGAAATAGAAAATTCCGACTTGCCGTACGTAGATACAGACGAAGGGTACGATAACCGTATTTTTGATCTTATTAAAGGCAGGAATATGGCGTCGGGTATATCCTTTCGAAATAGATTAAAAATAGGCATTATTGCGGCTATTTTAATTTGTTTGACTATGATCATGTCCATTACCGCCATAAGGTCAAATAGCGTAAAATTATTAACTAATGCGCATAAGGAATACTTTGAAATAATTGTTACGTCAGATTCCAATACGTTTCCAACAAATATCGAGAAAATTTACATTCCGTCATATATGCCGGAAAGCTATGAATTAAAGGCTATAACTAAACGTGAGCTTTTCACACAGGTTATTTGGTCAAACAATTCTTACAACATACGGCTGCAACAAACGATAGTATCCAAAAACACAAATATACATTTTGACACCGAGCATTCAAAGCTTGAATATGCAGTATTGGGAGGATATGAATTATATTGCGTAAATGCGGAGGGGAACCGCTACGTTTCGTGGATAACCGAGGAATATTCTTTCTTACTTGTTTGCCCATCGGATATTGAATTCTCCGAAATCGAAAAGATTATTGAAAGCATGGAGTCCCAAGAAGGTTAGTTGCTCGGATATATTTGCATATTCCAATAAAAATACGCCACCCTGCGTTTTTGTACACAGGGTGGCGGTTTTTATTTGTTTTGGCTTAATAAAGGGGCTTGGCTCCTATTTCCTTAAGGATCTTACGAGCGATTATCATAGCGCCGACCCAACCGGGATGAACGCGGTCCCAGGAGATGTAGGCAGGATAGCGGTGCTGAAGGTGAGCGTCGAACTCGGACTGAAGGTCTATGTATCTTGCGCCGTACTTTTCAGCCACCTCCTCGGAGATTTTTGCGTATTCTACCATTCTCTTCTTCATCAAATCGTTGTCATTTGCTTCCATATAGAAGGGGGAGAGGAGGAACATACCCTTAACCGTGGGCATTGTCTGCGATACCATCTTTTCAAGGTTTTCTCTGTATCTTTCAGGCATATATCTGTCGTTATCCAGGTTGGGCTCATCAAACTGACGCCATACGTCATTTGCGCCTATCATAAGGAATACCCAGTCG
>JAZQLK010000072.1:0-4642 GCA_045542635.1 Eubacteriales bacterium | reverse complement strand
ATTTCTTCAAAAAAAAGAATACTTATATTGAAAAACCCAAAAAGGAGATACTTACAGAAATATGAATAAACGGGAATATTCGGAATACGTAAAGAAACGGGCAAGGAGATCTCCGATTTTAAAAAACTGCTCCTTCGCATTTCTTATAGGAGGGTCAATATGTACTCTCGGTCACGCTCTTAAAAATCTTTATATGAGCTTGAGTGGGGATGAAAAAACCGCATCATCTCTTGTTTGCGTCACCTTGATTTTTATAACGGCGTGTCTCACGGGCATCGGTGTGTTCGACAATATCGCAAAGGTAGCGGGAGCGGGCACCATAGTTCCCATTACGGGCTTTGCAAACGCTGTTTCCTCCGCCGCTATAGACAATAAAAGCGAGGGCTACGTCTTGGGAGTCGGCGCAAAAATGTTCATAATAGCGGGACCCGTTATAGTTTTCGGCTTGCTTTCGGGAGCGATTTATGGCGTAATTTATTATACCGTAGGTATTTTTTTATGACAAACGGATACGTAAAATTCAAAAATCCTCCTTCGATAATATCAACCTACTCCTGTGTGGGCAGTGAGGAAATGAGGGGGCCTCTTTCCGAAAAATTTGACTATCACTCCGACGATAACCGCTTTATGCAGGATACCTGGGAAAAATCGGAAAGCGAAATGCAAAAAATTGCTCTTTTCGGAGCGTTGCAAAGAGCTAAAATAAGCGACACGGGGTTGGACATTTTATTGGCGGGAGACCTTCTTAATCAGTGTGTGGGCTCAAGCTTCGGGCTTCTTTCCTACGATATACCCTACGTGGGACTTTACGGAGCCTGTTCAACCTGTGCTCTCGGTCTTGCCCTCGGCGCATCCCTTTTTAGCGGAGGAGTTGCAAAAACCGTTGGAACGGTAACCTCATCCCATTTCTGCTCCAGCGAAAGGCAGTTTCGCTTCCCCCTTGAATACGGAGGACAAAGAACACCCACCTCCCAATGGACCGTAACGGGAGCGGGCGCATTCATATTAGGCGATACGGGGAAAATAATAATCCCCGAGTGCGTGTTTGGAAAATCTCTTGATATGGGAATAAAGGATATAAACAATATGGGTGCGGCAATGGCTCCCTCCGCTGTTGAAACCGTCAAGACCTATTTCAAGGAAACGGGATATTCCCCCCGTGATTTTGATATGATCGTAACAGGAGATTTAGGTTATGAGGGAGGTAATATTCTAAAGGAGCTTCTTCTTAACGAGGGTATTGATATAAGAGATAACCACACGGATTGCGGGATACTCATATACGATAGCCAAAGGCAGGACAAGCACGCAGGAGGCTCAGGATGCGGATGCAGTGCCTCGGTAATTTCCGCTCATATTATAAAAGAGCTTGAAAAAGGCAGACTGAAGGACGTTTTATTTATCGGCACGGGAGCCCTGATGAACGCTCTTACCATGTGTCAGGGAAATTCCATTCCCGCCATTTCCCATCTTATAAGATTAACCGTCAAGGAGGTATAAATGAGCTTTCCCATTTCATACTTATACGCCTTTATAGTAGGCGGTTTATTATGCGTTATAGCCCAAATTTTAATTGATAAAACCAGGCTTACCCCCGCAAGGATCCTTGTGATCTACGTATGCTCGGGCGTATTTTTAACCGCCGTGGGACTTTATAAGCCCCTTGTCGATCTTGCGGGAGGAGGCGCCACTACTCCTTTAACGGGGTTCGGTTATCTTATAGCAACGGGAGTTAAGGAGGCCGTCGACGAAAAAGGACTTTTAGGCGCCTTAACAGGAGGTCTTTCGGCGACCTCCGCAGGAATTGCCGCCGCCATAATTTTCGGATTTCTCGCATCCCTTATTTTTTCAAGTAAGCCGAAGAAATAAATGCAGAGTGCAGAATGAACCGTCCCCGACCGCATCCTGTGGATGAAAAAGGGAGGGGTAAGGTGTGGCAGTCGTCGCTGAATTCAACCGAGGCTTGACCGAGGGAAGAACGAAGCGGTAACGACAACAGGCAGAGTGCGGAGTGCAGAATGCAGAATCAAAATTAAAAAATGCGAGCAAGCCGCTCGCATTTTTACTATATTCGCTTGATTTTATACAAGTCTGTGCTTATTGCGGCAGCCCGCAATGGGCTAGCGAAATGAGTGCAGAAGACGTGAATGCGTACACGTCGCTGTACTTTGTACTGCAGAGTAGCATTCGCGTCTAAAAAACAGACACATAAAAAAGAAGAGATTTTGACCGAAATCAAAATCTCAACCTTTAACTATTTACAACACTTATTTTCAGACGGCAGATGTGCTCTTAACCGTGTCTGTTTTTGGTCTGTGCTTATTGCAGCAGCCCATTAAAGCTTGGTTGCAACCTCTTTAACAGCATCCACAAGCTTCATTGTGTTGCATGAGGACTCAGGAGTTACGAAATCGGGAGATACGCCCTTATTTACGCAATCAACAAAGTACTGAATCTCGTTGTGATATCCGTTATCGTTACCGATGTTGATACCGAGATCAAGCTCCTCTGCCTTCTTTTCGTCGCCGCCTACAGCAACGCCGTTTTTGTAAATCTTATCCGTACTTTCAACGTATCCGTTGTCGAATACTGCAAGGTACGTAGCGTGGAAGGGAATTTCCGCATTATACCAGGTACCCTCGCAGCTTACGATTGTATCGCCGTAAACCATCTCGGTTACCGCAAAATCGTTGTTGTTCTTAAGACCGTGGTGAACGCAGCTTATCTTATCGGGCATACCGAGGATGCTCTGTACGTAGTCGATGTCGTGAATTGAAAGGTCGGTAATAACGCCGCCGCTTCTCTTCTCATCTCTCATCCAGTCCTCCCAGCTCCACTTGGGGATGGATGAAATTCTCTTCATATCAAGACGGATGAGTCTGCCGAGCTCACCGCTCTTTATAACCTCGCGAAGGTATGCATAGGGAGCCATAAATCTTACAACGTGTGCCGCCATAAAGTACTTGTCGGTAGCGCTTGCCGCCTTAACAACCTCCTCGGCGTCCTCCTTGTTGATTGTCATAGGCTTCTCGCAAAGAACGTGAAGTCCCTTGGAAAGACAGTAGATAGCCATATCCTTGTGCATATAGCTGGGAGTACAGATATCAACCATATCAAGGTTTTCTTTTTCAATCATTTCCTTGTAATCGGCGTATACGGCAATTCCCGTACCCTCTGTCTTTTCCTTTGCCATATCAACTCTTACGTCTGCAACCGCAACGAGAGTAGCGCCCTTTACGTCCTTATAGTTTCCGTAGTGGCATCCGCCCATACCGCCGATACCGATAAGTCCAACTCTTAAATTAGCCATTTATAATAACCTCCAAGAATTTTTTAGCGTAGATAATATCCTCAATCTGTCTTTCACCGTCGATTTCACGCTCAATTGTAAGTGAGCCGTCGTAGCCGTGAGCCTTGAGCTTTTTAATGAGAACGGGGAAATTGGCGCGTCCGTCACCGATTCTCTTTTCCTCGCCGAGATATGCGGGATTTGTGGGGTATTCGCCGTCTTTAGCGTGAACACCGCGAACGTATTCGCCGAATACGTCTACTGCGTCGCAGGGGTTAGCCTTGCCGTAAAGAAGAAGGTTAGCGGGGTCAAGATTGATACCGAGGTTGCCTGTGCCAACCTCTATAATTGTACGCTTAAGCGTGATAGGTGTTTCCTGTCCTGTTTCGAAAAGGAGGTACTGACCGTTAGCCTTGCAATACTCTGCAAGATCACGGATAGATGCAACCACCGCGCGGAATTCATCCGTATCGGGATTTTCGGGTAAGAAGCCCATATGAGTTACAAAATCGGTAACGCCAAGCTTTTTCGCAAAGTCAGAGCCCATCTTAAGCTCCTTGATTCTCTGCTCTCTGAAGTAAACGGGAACGATACCGAGAGTATGGTAGCCCCTTACAAAGTTCCACTGAGCCTCACCGCTCCAGCCGCACCAAACCGCGCTTATTTCAAGCTCCTCACTATCTGCCGTTGCCTTGATCTTTTCAGCCATTTCATCGGTGAAAAGAGAAAGATTCCAACAGCAGAGCTGAAATGACTCCATACCGTACTTTTTAACGTCCTTGATTTTGGAGCATACGTTTTCGTCAAGATGGACCATTGTTCCTATTTTCATAGCTTACACCTCGTAAATATAAATTTATTACTTTGATTTTAACATAATTGAGCGGAGTTTTCAAGTAAGTAACATTAAATAGTTTACTTTTTTTCTTTTTTGTGTTAAAATACCCGTGAGGTGATTAAAATGCAGGAAAGAATACAAAAGCTAAGATATAGCCTAAACGAGCTTAACGCAGAGGCGGCTTACATAACCTCGGCGGTAAGCCATAAATACTTAACGGGCTTTGATAATCCCGACGGAATTCTTGTAATTACGGAAAATAACGCATACGCCCTTGAGGATTTTCGATATATAGAGGTTGCAAGACAGCGTCTTTCGGATACCTATACCGTTATACAGTTAAAGTCCGGCTCTCTTTACGACACCGTAAATGAGATATTAAAAAACGAAAATATTTCCCGTTTAGCCTTTGAGGACACAAAAATGTCCGTTACGGAATTCAACACCCTAAATTCAAAAATCCAAACCACGCTAATAGGTCTTGGAAATACTGTAAATAGGCTTCGAGAAACAAA
>JAZQLK010000071.1:0-3052 GCA_045542635.1 Eubacteriales bacterium | reverse complement strand
CGACTTATTAGATATGGAAATGGGTCGCAATCAAACTATGCCCTTATTTATTTCTACTAAGGGAAGATATATATGGTGCGACGATCCCATGGTAGTAAGCGTTGAAAACGGTGAATTTATCCTTTCGGCTGAAAGCGATATCCTTTTGTGGGATGAGGGCGAATGCTTAAAGGACGCGTATCTTGCAGCGTCGCGCCGTCACTTTTCCTTCAGCGGCAAGGTTCCTCCTCTTAAGTTCTTTGAAACGGCTCAATACAATACCTGGATGGAGCTTGACTACCATCAGAATCAGGCGGACATTCTTAAATACGCCCACGGAATAATAGACAACGGCTACGAGCCCGGCGTGCTTATGATAGACGAGGGCTGGCACACAAGATACGGTCTTTGGGAATGGGATCTCATAAAATTTCCCGATCCCAAATCTATGATGAAAGAGCTCCACGACCTTGGATTCAAGGTGATGCTTTGGGTGGTTCCCCTTGTCAGTGCCGACGGTCAACGCTTCGGTATGAGCTATTTTCCCTATCACAAGCATCTTGATGGAGCCTGTGGAGATAAAAAATATTATCTGCGCACCGACGACGGCAAGGTTGCCCTTGTGGAGTGGTGGAACGGCTTCAGCGCTATACTCAATATGTGCAATCCCGACGACGTTGAATTTCTTGACAGTAAGCTTCAAAGACTTACTCACGAATACGGCGTTGACGGCTTCAAATTCGACGGCGGTCCCATCGAAATGTACAACAATATCAGTATAGTTAACGGCAAGCAGACCAGATACTCCCCCGCGGAGCTTAATATCGCCTGGAACGATTTTGGAACGAGATACGAATATCACGAATACAAGGACACCTACAAGGGAGGCGGCAAGCCCGTTATCCAGCGTCTGCGTGACAGATGCCACAGCTGGAGCGGTGACGGAATAAATACAGTCATCCCCTCAATCATCCTTCAAGGCCTTATAGGTCATCCCTTTATCTGCCCCGATATGATCGGCGGCGGCGAATGGTCCTTCAACTATCTTCCCGGCTTCAAATGCGACGAGGAGCTTTTTGTCAGAATGGCTCAAGCAAGTGCTCTTTTACCTATGATGCAATTTTCCTGGGCGCCCTGGCGTATGCTTGACAAGCATCACGCGGATATTTGCCTGGAGGCGGCAAGGCTTCATAAGAAATTCGCGCCTTATATTATAGAGCAGGTAAAGGCTTCTGCCGTCAGCGGCGAGCCCATTGTTCGCCATATGGAATACCAGTACCCCCATAAGGGCTACGAAAGAGTCCTTGACCAGTTTATGCTCGGCGACGATATATTGGTCGCTCCCGTCGTTATACAGGGTCAGACCGAAAGACAGGTAATTCTCCCCGAGGGCAAATGGAGATACCTGGGTCAGACCGAATACGAGGGTGGAAAGACCGTTACAGTCCCCTCCCCTATTCATATTTTGCCATACTTTGAAAGGGTAAATTAAATAAAAAACAAGGGCGGATTGGCGTGCTCTCTTACGAGAGAACACGCGTCGATATAAATCCCTTGCGGGATTTTTGATAATTCTGCACTCTTCCTGTTGTCGTTACCGCTTCATTCTTCCCTCGGTCAAGCCTCGGTTAAATTCAGCGACGACTGCCACACCTTACCCCTCCCTTTTTCATCCACAGGATGCGGTCGGGGACGGTTCATTCAATTCTGCATTTATAAATTGGGATTGTATATGATTCATTTCTTTGCAAACCAATCCCTCAGTCACCTTCGGTGCCAGCTCCCTTCCTCGAAAGGAGCCTTTAGATAATTTTTCATTCAATTCTGCATTCTGCACTCTGCATTCTGCATTCAATTATGCACTCTGCATTCTGCATTTTAACAAAAAAGCTCTCCCCGTTTGCACGAGGAGAGATTTTTTGTTAATTAGTTGAATTTCTTACGAGCTGTGTACTTTGTGTGGAGGAGGTGATGCGCCTTCTCTGCGCCGGGAGCGCCAAGGTACTCGTCGTAAAGAGCCTTAACTACGGGGCTTTCGTGGGACTTTCTGAGTCCGTTTGCATCGTCTGCATTGTAAAGAACAGCAGAACGGAGAGCCTTAAGGTCTACGAAATTACGAACAGCGTCAAGCTGGTAGGGCTGACCGCCGCCGTTGATACAACCGCCGGGACAAGCCATGATCTCGATGAAGAGATAGTTCTTTTCGCCGGACTTGATCATTTCGATAACCTTTCTTGCGTTTGCAAGACCGCTTGCTACACATACAGCAACCTCTGTGCCGTTGATTGTGTAGGTAGCTTCCTTGATACCTGTTGTTCCGCGAACGTCTGTGAATACAAGAGCCTCATTGTTACCGCCGAGGAGGTTGTTAGCTGTACGGAGAGCAGCCTCCATAACGCCGCCTGTTGCGCCGAAGATAGCGCCTGCGCCTGTTGCGATAGCGAAGGGATCCGCAAACTCGGAGTCGGGAAGCTCGTTAAAGTTGATGGAAGCGTTCTTAATCATCTTAGCAAGCTCTCTTGTTGTAAGAGCAACGTCTACGTCTGCGTGGAACTCTTCTCTTTCAACCTCAAACTTCTTAGCTGTACAAGGAATTACGCTGACAACGAAGAGGTCCTTAGGATCGATGCCGTTCTTCTCGCAGTAGTAGGACTTAAGAAGAGCGCCGAACATCTGCTGAGGAGACTTGCATGTGGAAAGGTTGGGAAGAAGCTCAGGATAGTTATGCTCGCAGAACTTGATCCAACCGGGACAGCAGGATGTGAACATAGGAAGGGGCTTATCGGACTTAACTCTGTTAATAAGCTCGTTAGCCTCTTCAACGATTGTAAGGTCTGCGGTTACGTTCATATTGAATGCTTCAACGTCGCCGAGCATCTTGATAGCCGTAACCATCTTGCCCTCTACGTTTGTGCCGACAGGCATATCGAAGCACTCACCGAGAGTAGCCGCGATAGAGGGAGCTGTAAAGAATACTACCTTCTTTGAAGGATCGGACATAGCAGCCCAAACCTTATCAACATTGGAGCGCTCAGTAAGTGCGCCAACGGGACAAGCAACGATACACTGACCG
>JAZQLK010000070.1:0-10958 GCA_045542635.1 Eubacteriales bacterium | reverse complement strand
ATATGTTTTTATTTACTTATTTAGTATACTATTTTTAAAGTAGTTTGTCAATATATAAAATCAACCTTGAAAAAATATCTCGTTTTCGCAGTCCCCGTTACTTGCAAGCCTTACAGAATTTTCAAGAGTTGTTTTGGCAATGCTGTCAAGAGCCTCTCTTGTAAGATACGCCTGATGTGAGGTGACTATTACGTTAGGCATAGATATAAGCCTTAAAAGCTTATCGTCATTAACTATGGTTGACGAAAGGTCATTGTAAAAGACCTCCGCCTCCTCCTCGTACACGTCAAGGCACGCACCTCCTATTTTTCTTTTCCGTATTCCATCAACAAGTGCCTCGGTGTCGATAAGAGCCCCCCTTGACGTATTTATTATTATAGCTCCGTCCTTCATTTTTAAAATTGCGCTTTCATTTATCATATAGCGTGTTTCCTCCGTTAAGGGGCAGTGAAGGGATATAATATCGCTTTCAGACAGCAATTTATCCATTTCCACGTACTCCGCCGTGTCATGGCAGGAACGGATAATATCATAAGCAAGTATCCTCATTCCAAAGCCTCGGCATATATCGATAAAAGCGCGTCCTATTTTTCCCGTGCCGATAACTCCTACTGTTTTTCCGTGGAGATCAAATCCCGTTAAGCCATCAAGATTGAAATTAAAATCCTTGGTTCTTATAAACGCCTTGTGTATTTTACGTACTGAGCACAAAAGCATAGCCATAGCGTGCTCAGCAATAGCATAGGGTGAATATGCGGGAACACGGGCTACTCTTATCTTTCCCTCCGCCCTTTTTAAATCCACGTTATTATAGCCTGCGCAACGCATAACGATAAATTTCACTCCGTACAGAGCAAGACGGTCAATGACCTCCGAGCTTACGGTATCGTTTACAAAGGCGCAGACTCCGTCGCACCCCTTAGCAAGCTCCGCCGTATCCTCATTTAACTTCGTTTCGTAATATTTTATCCTTATTCCGTAAATTGCCGCATACCTTTCAAAGGAAATTTTATCATAGGATTTGGCGTCAAAAAATGCAATTTTCAATACTTTTTCCTCCGTTTTTTATTAGTTTTACATTCTTTTCTTTTTTTATGTAAAGCTCTTAAAAACGTTAAAGCTTAAATAAACCTTAAAAATATGTTGACAAAAAATACATTAAGTAGTATAATATAAGTATCCAAATACAATTTAAAAAGGAGATTTACACAATGAAAAAGATTATTTCAATGGCACTCGTTGTTATTATGCTCGTTTGCTCCGCTGTTACATTGGTAGCTTGCGGCATTCCCGCTGATTACAATGATGCAAAGGCTAACCTTGAAGAAAAGGGATACGACGTAGAGGTTGAAACAACTGATATCGCTATCAATCTCGTTTTGACATTTATGGGTATCGATAACGCTAAGGCTGATGCGGTTCTTAACGCTGAAAAGGACGATGACGGCGTAATGCTCATCTACTGCGAAGACGAAGAAACAGCTGAAAAGACATTGGAAAAGCTTGAAAAGTTCATCGAAGATACTAAGGAAGAAATCGACCAGATATTCGAGGACAAGGAAAGCGACGAGTACAAGGAAGCTATGGCTGAATTTGAAGTTGAGACAGGTAAGGACGGCAAGGTAGTTTATATGGCTACAAAGCAGGGTCTTAAGGACGTTAAATAATCAACTCAATACATAAAAGCGGTTGCAATGCAACCGCTTTTACTTTTAAAAAAGGTGACTACCGTAAGATAGTCACCTTTTCAATTTTATTTTGCCTTATTCAAAGCGTCAAGGCTTGTAGCGAAGCATACGATATTGCCGTCTCTGCCGATAACAGTATCCTTATTAAGGTCATAAAATTCACGGTATTCGTCACTATCGGTACCGTATTCCTCAACTACAAGGTCATAGCTGGTGTCAAGCATTGTATAGAATGCATCGTGAACTGCCTCAGCAGACTCCGCATCGGAGCAATATACAAGAATAACACTGTCATTACCCTTTTCGCCGACTACGATCGCAATAGCGTCTGCGTCGGGAGCACCGAAGCTTTCGAGAATGGCGTCATTATATGCGCCTGTCGTATATCTTTCAACCTGGAATCCGTTACTTTGAAGCGCTTCCTTGGAGGTCTTATTGCTTTCCTCAATATCTACCGTATCAAAATCCTTGGGAAGTGATTCGTTTACTTCTCCCAGCTTGGTTATCTTAAGGGTGGTATCAACGCCGATGCCCTCCATAACCATCGTCATTTCTATTGTGCATTTTTCTTCGTCAAGAGTAATTACAACGTCCTTGAAGCTTTCAAACTCTACATCGTCCTTCTGGGTGTATTTGTTTTCCTCAATGTCAAAGTTCAAGGGATCGAAAAGCGCTTCCATTTCCTCGTCAAAAACATCAAGCTCGTCATCCTCTGTGGGAACGTACGTATTCTTTACCCACTTGCCAAATACGTTCTTTACGTATTCGGTAACGCCGTTTTCGGTTTCAACAAGATATGATTCGTTACTAATATCGCTCTCAAGAGTGTGCTGAATATTGCCATCCACGAGAAGGGTCTCTGTTACCTTCATTCCCATTGCGTTAACAGTCATTTCAACACGGAAGCTTTCCGTTTCGTTCATTTCGTCATAGAACTTTTCAAGAGGGTCTCTTTTGTCACAGCCCGCAAGCATTACAACCGTTACGGCAAGACAAATTACCAACACAAATGTTAATATCCTTTTCATTTCTTTTCTCCTTTTTAGTAAAATATTGTTATACTGAACAAATTATATCATCTCTACAACAAAATGTCAAGTGAATCACGGTTGAAATTAGCTCAACCGCGGGTTTAGTTAAAGGAGTGCTTTATTACTTTATTTCCTCAAAATCCCCATATCCGTGCTTGCAAAGGGGGCATACAATATCCTCAGGTAATGAATCTCCCTCATATACCCAGCCGCAAATTTTGCATACGTATCCTTTTTTTCCTTCCGTTTCAGGCTTGGGCTTAACGTTTTCGAGGTAATAAGTATAGCTCATTGTTTCCTTGTCGGAAATAACCTTAGCCTCGGTCACGGAGCAGATGAACATACCGTGAGTATCAAGGTCAACGTAGGCTTCAACCTTTAAGGACATAAAGGAATTTATATATCTGGGAAGCACTACAAGACCGTTTTCCGCGCGAAGGGGCTCGCAGCCTTCAAACTTATCGGTGTTTCTTCCGCTTGTAAAGCCGAAGGCCTCAAATACCTTGAAGGGTGCATCCTCTGTCAAGCAGTTTACGTTCATTTTTCCGGTCTGTTTTATAACGTGATGAGAATAGTTCTCCTTGTTAATAGTTACCGCAACCCGATTAGGCACGTTCGTCACCTGAGTTACTGTATTTACAATAAGCCCGTTATCCTTCTTGCCGTCGTTGGAGGTTACAACGTACAAGCCGTAGCCTATGTTGAAAAGAGCGCTCATATCGTTTGCAACGTTATCTTGAAACGCCATATATTCCTTGCAAAGCTCCTTTGCGAGATTTACGAGCTGCTCTGCGCTTTCGCTATTCAAAGATGACCAAATCTTGACGGACGTGTCTGTAAAAGTAATATTTTTACTCTTTGCAAGCATTTCTCTCATCACCTTTGCCGCAAGAGGAGCCCAGCTTCCGTTCTCTATTAAAGCAACTGTTCTGTTACTGAAATTACGCTCTGTCAAATGGTTTATAAACTCTCTCATAGGAGGGAATATTTCCGAATTGTAGGTTGTGGTTGCAAGAACAAGCTTACTGTATCTGAAGGCATCGGCAACCGCCTCCGCTATATCGCATCTTGCAAGGTCATAAAGGGCAATTTTGGGGCAACCGTTAGCCTTAAGCTCTTCTACAAGCTGCAAAACCGCCTTTTTTGTGTTACCGTAGATCGACGTATACGCTACGCAGATTCCGTCCTCCTCGGGCTGGTATCCTGACCACGTATTGTAAAGTCCGAGATAATAGCCGAGATTTTCCGAAAGCACGGGGCCGTGCAAGGGGCATATCCTTGCGATATCAAGGGTCGACGCCTTTGCAAGAAGCTTCTGAACCTGGGCGCCGTACTTACCTACTATACCAATATAATATCTTCTTGCCTCGTCAGCCCAATCCTCTTCTATGTCAAGAGCGCCGAATTTTCCGAAGCCGTCCGCAGAGAAAAGCACCTTATCGTAGCTATCGTAGGTCACGATAACCTCCGGCCAATGCACCATCGGAGCCGTAACGAAGGTAAGGGTATGCTTTCCCAAGGAAAGGGTGTCTCCCTCTCCAACCACGATACGTCTGTCGGTAAATTCGTTACCGAAGAAATTCTTCATCATTACGAAAGCCTTGGCGGAGGATACCACAATTGCCTTGGGATACGCCTTCATAAAGCTTTCGATATTTGCGGAGTGATCGGGCTCCATATGCTGAACTATTAAGTAGTCGGGCTTTCTTTTACCGAGTACGTTTTCTATATTGTCAAGCCACTCATGGGTAAAGGATGCGTCAACCGTATCCATAACGGCGATTTTTTCGTCTGTTATAACGTAGGAATTATAGGAAATTCCGTTGGGGACAAGGTACTGTCCCTCAAAAAGATCTATTTTGTGGTCATTGACGCCTACGTATTTGATATCGTCTGTAATTATCATATTATTTCTCCTCGTTTTCTTACTCATAATTATGATTCTTTTTATGTAGCTTTATTTTTATCAGTCTGCTATTTTTCCGTCTGTTGTAACTGTAATTACCTGTAAGGGAATAAATTTCCCGCTTAAACGAAGTGCCTCCCTAACCGCATTTTCAATACCGCGGCAGCAGGGCACCTCCATTTTCACAACGGTTACGCTGTTTATACCGTTATTTGATATTATGTCAAGAAGCTTTTCCGTATAATCAACGGAGTCAAGCTTAGGACATCCGATAAGGGTTATACGGTTCTTCATAAAATCATTATGGAAATTGCCGTAGGCATAAGCTGTGCAATCAGCGGCTATCAGAAGATCCGAGTTGTCAAGATACGGAGCATTTTGTGGCACCAGCTTGATTTGGCAGGGCCATTGCATCAGTCTGCTCGGCACACTAGCGTGCTTTATGGCGCATACATCCCGCTTAAAGGCTTTCGTTTCCGTTCCGAGACAGCCACAGGGTAAGGAATTTTGCATTTTTTTAGCTCTTTTAACCGCCGCCTCGTCATAAGCGGGAGCCTCTCGAAGCTCGAAGCTTATCGCTCCCGTGGGGCAAGCGGGCAAGCAATCTCCAAGCCCGTCGCAGTAGCTTTCCTTAGTAAGTCTTGCCTTGCCGCCTATCATTTCAATTGCGCCCTCGTGACAGGCTCTTGCACAAGCTGCGCAGCCGTTGCATTTATTTTCATCTATTTTAATTATTTTTCTTATCATAGTCTTCCTTTCTTAAAAGCATTTTCCGTCTTTGCAGTCCTGAGTATCTCCGAAGCGGTAGCAAAGCTCGTTTGCGCATTGACCGTTTACCAATACGTCATATACGTTATTAACCGTTGTTTCGGCTATGTTGGAAAGAGCCTCCTCAGTCAAGAACGCCTGGTGCGACGTTACTATTACGTTGGGCATTGAAATAAGTCTTGCAAGAATGTCGTCTTCTATAATATGTCCGGAGAAATCCTCAAAGAAGAAATCGGATTCCTCCTCGTAAACGTCGAGGCAAGCGGCTCCCACCTTTCTGGATTTTATTCCCGAAAGAAGGGCTTCCGTGTCCACAAGAGCGCCTCTTGACGTGTTTAGGATTACTACGCCCTTTTTACATTTTTCTATTACCTCGCCGTCAATCATATGATAGGTATCCTCGGTCAAGGGGCAATGGAGGGATATAATATCGCTGTTTGCAAAAATTTCATCCTTGGAAACGTATCTTACGGTGTCTCCGTTATCAAGTCCGGCGGCAGGGAATTTATCGTATGCAAGCACCTTCATTCCGAAGCCTCGGCATATATCTATAAATACTCTGCCGATCTTACCCGTACCTATTACTCCCACGGTCTTGCCGTGAAGGTCAAAGCCCGTCATACCCGCAAGACTGAAATTGAAATCCCTTGTACGGATGTACGCCTTATGGATTCGGCGTATTGACGTAAGAAGAAGCGCCATTGTATGCTCCGCTACGGCGTAGGGTGAATATGCGGGAACTCTTACAACGTGAATCCTTCCGAAGGCGTGCTTCATATCTACGTTGTTGAAGCCTGCGCAACGAAGAGCGACCACCTTTACGCCAAGCTCGCAAAGTCTGTCAATCACCTTAGCGTTTACAGTATCGTTTACAAATACGCAAACTCCGTCAAAGCCCGTTGCAAGCTCTACCGTGTCCTCATTAAGCTTGGTTTCGTAATATTTAAATTCCATACCCTTTTCCTTACCGTAAAGCTCAAAGGATGCTTTATCGTAGGATTTAGTATCGAAAAATGCAATTTTCATTTTAATTCCTCCTTGCTTTTATGATAATATTATAGTATAATTTAAATGATAATTCTGTTGAATTTTCAACAAAAGGAGAAAAAATGATAAAATTTTTTGAAATTTTAAGAAAATGCTCTTTGTTTAACGATATAAATGACGGTGACCTAAGTGCTTTGCTTGCCTGCTTAAGACCGAGAATTACCTTCTTTGATAAAAAATACACAGTCTTTTCCGAGGGAAGCAATGCAAAATACGTTGGGATCGTGCTTTCGGGCTCGGTACAGATGGTTAAGCACGATTATTACGGAAACAGAAGCATCGTTGCCAATTTTGAGCCGTCGGAGCTTATAGGAGAGGCTTTTGCCTGCGCAGGTGTAAAGGCTCTGCCCGTATCCGTTATTGCCGACGAGCCCTGTGAAATTATGCTTATCAAATGTGAAAGAATATTGCACCCCTGCTCCAAATCCTGCTCCTTTCATCAGCAGATGATATATAATTTAATGAAAAATCTCGCTATTAAAAATATCGCCTTTCACCAGAAGATAGACATTATGTCCAAGCGCTCCACAAGGGAAAAGCTAATGGCTTATCTCTTATCCCAAGCGGAAAAATCCGGATCCACCGCCTTCCGCATTCCCTTCGACCGCCAGGAGCTGGCGGACTACCTGGAGGTAGACCGCAGCGGCCTCTCCGCCGAAATCAGCAAACTCCGCTCCGAGGGCATCCTTAAAAGCGAAAAAAATTATTTTGAGCTTCTGTAACGTAAAAAACGCTTTGCAAACTGCAAAGCGTTTTTTGTTGGAATTACAAAATAAATGTATCCAAATTGCAAAGAATTATTATTCATTGATGGAAATATATACTCTTATTAAAAGAAGATTGAATTTAATACTATATATTGCAAATATAGTACATTCAAAGCTATGAAGCAACAACTTTTACAACAACTGTACCCAAGTCCCAACTGTCACCATAAGTATCATACTGAATACGGAATGAAATTGTTTCCGAAAAATAGCTAATGTGCATTGAAAATGAAAAGCTTTGCTTTGCCTCCTCTTTTTCACAATCACTTTCTTTAAATCTATTTAATTCAATCTGATATAAAAGATATCTATTTTCATTATATATGTTAATTACGGGTTCGTTATTAGGAGTCCACAAATTATTACGCTCACCATAAATTGTAACATATATCGTTACTTTAGAACATCCAGATTTTTCTAAATCGCTTTTACTTAGATAAGGATTAATCCATTCTGATACTCTTTCTTCTCCTTCATAATCATTGTCCACAAATATTTTCGTATGATTATCTCTATATACTATTACATCTCTATTAGTTGGTGTCCATTTTGCAATTAAAGTATGATCTTTTTGTGTTAAAGATTTCGTATTAGATTCAACCTCTGTATTTCCTAAATACCAACCAACAAAAGCGTATCCTGACCTTTTAGGTGTTGGAAGTTCCCCATACATTCCACTAAGATCTATATACTTTTGTGATTGATCCACGGTTCCACCATTCGCATCAAATTCCACCTTGATACGAGTCCACTTGGCTGTTAATGTAATATCGCCCGTCGCCTCCCATGATGATCCGCTTTCGTATTTTTTATTTTCGTTATCATACCATCCTTCAAACCTATATCCGGGACATACAGCATTAGGTATGGTATATGATTTAGTATATGTATAATTAATGCTTAAGATTTGCACGCCGTGAACCAATCCAATATTTGCATTCAAGGTTATTTCATACGTAGCAAGTTCCCACTCGGCAATCAAAACAATTTCTTCTGCAACATTCCATTCTTCACTTCCGTCATAGAGCGTTTGATCGTTGAACCAACCTTTAAATTCGTATCCAGCTCTTATTGGTTCGGGTAATTTGTATACATCATTAAATATTACATTAAAAGTATCTAAGGATTTATCATTAACGGTTCCACCATTTGCATCTAACTTTATAGCATAAGCATTTGCTTCCCACCTTGCTTCGATTGTAACTATTGTTTCATCGCTTGTTATAGATTTATCATAACAAAATTCCGCATCAAGTTTTTCAAGTGTAGCAACAACGTTACCATTGACTTTTACATCCCATCCAACTAAATCATATCCTGTTTTTGTTACGATATCATTTTTCAATACGTATGGATGCTCAACGCTATGCCCTCCATACTGTTTAACATCAAAGCATTTTTCTGCATCACATGTAAATCCATTTACAAAGCGAAGACCGCAACCTGTACAAACCTCTGTTGAAGGAGTTCCTCCATTTAACTCTACTTGTACATAATATTTTATAGGGTTTACCGTAACGTATACCACATAATTATTTGATTCTGCATCTACATATGCTTTGTTGGATATTATTACATCATCATTTTCACCCGGAATAATAGTTATGGGCTTTGATGTTCCAACGGACCATACAGGATCATGATATCCTTCCTTAGAGAAGTATTCTTCCGGATAACCTCCTTCCAGTATAGGTTTTTCGCTCCAATTTGCTTTTAATACAAGTTTTCCGCAATGCCCTTCGAGTTCTTCCTTTATTTTATCATAGTCATATTCACTGCCGGCTTCATTTCTCCATCCGTTAAATCCATATGATAAAGCAGCAGATTCTTCTATTACATCATTGACTTTTCTTTGGAATCCTATTTCATACTTTTGATAATAAATATCATTAAGAGATATAGATTCTAAAATATTTTCGGCATCGCTGTAATATATACTGTACGATCTCTCTCCATTGCAAATTTCACACTTATCAGTCTCGTAATAATGACAATACTCGCACGTTTTAGCAATGTTTTCTGTACAGAATGGGCAATTTTTTCCTTTATTTTCGCCTCTGCAATATTTACATTCGAAATTCTTCTCGAATACAATATGGTTCAACTCCCATTGCGCATACAAGGTTTGTTCTGCCTGATTTTTTTGGTATTCTACATTGTTGCCAATGAACGTATCATCGGTGTACATACTGTATGACCAACCGAGGAATTTATATCCCTTTCTCACAGGATTTGTAAGACCAGCTTTAACATAAGTATTATTATCCTCGTTGTGAATTGAAGTCTGAATCGATTCCGCTATAGGCTCTTCCAATTCATCTTCGTCGCAATTGATATTCAATTTAATCTCGAAATCCGGTGTCATAAGATTTGTGCCGTATCCACCGGTAAGATACTCTAAAAGAGCGACAATATCATCTGGGTCAAGCAATCCATCCAAGTCTATATCAGCATCTTTAATGGAAAGAGGATACTTTTGAGAATTTACAAAGGATTTAGCCAACAATACCGCATCCATCAGATCAACAATATTATCATTGTTCACATCACCCGGTAATTGACTGTCGCCAACTACTTTTATATATCCGTCACGGGTAACCACATTTATCTGATCACCGTCAGAAAAGCCACCCATAATCGATTCACCTTTAATAGACTTACCCATTTCATTGTAAACAACGGATATATTGAAGATATCACCGATTTTAGCCTTGTCTGTAACTTTGAATGTTAACTTTACAATATTTCCATCTCCGGTAACCGCTTCACTATCTGCAAAAGCAAAATTATATCCATAATCTACCGAAAAATCTTCATCATAATCTAAACTGTTAACCTTATTATTTCTAAAAAGTTCGCCAGCTTGAGGAGTACTTACCAATTCCAAGCCTTCGTCATATCTTATTCCAAAAACTGCGCTTTTAATTCCTGGATTATTTAAAAGTTGTACATACACTACAACTGTATCCCCGCCGTTAAGCACATATCCGTTACTTACACACACAGTAGGTAAGCTTTGAGATTCAGATGTAATAAGATTTTTATCAATATGATTAATTGAATAGAATTTTGATTTCTCACTATCATCTTCCTTGCAAACACAAGTCTTTTTATAAACTACGTAATAAGACTTTGAACCATTGTCGTTTAACCTTAATTCAACACTTTCCGAAATTTTATAATGATGATTTTCCTCTTCGGTACAACCTTCGTTAATGCAAAAATGCTTATTATCATCACTCTTTACAAATTTGTGTGATAGTTTGGGTATAACGTTGCCTTCTCTTATGCATATTCCGCAAACCTCACAGGTAACCTTGCCTTCATTTCCCGCGCTTGTACAAGTAGGCTCAATCTTATTTTCATAATGCTCTGTATGCTCTACCTTACTTAAATAGAATATCTTTATATCCTCGCAGGTCTGACACTTATAAGCTATTTCTCCGAGAGAAACACACGTTGGCTTCTTATATCCGTCTTCCAACCTTTCATATCCGCTTTCCGGATTTGTAAAAGCTGTTCCGTGTCCGCATACTACGTCTATTACAAACTCGAAGACCTCCCCGTTGTGAGTTATTGATACATTACGCTCAATCACCCATTTGCCGTCTTCTCCAACTTTCTTGGAAATGTCACCGTCAAATGTAAATTCCGCAATATTCTCTTTGGTAATAGTTACGTATTTAGATTCTCCAACTTTATAGTCATATTTTAGCGTCAAGCCAATTAACGGGAAGCCATTTTTCAAATC
>JAZQLK010000069.1:0-10243 GCA_045542635.1 Eubacteriales bacterium | reverse complement strand
TACCTGCGTCCTCCTCCATATGGATCTGCTTGATTCTTACGTTCTTCTTACCCTTGGAGGTTTCAATCTCCACAAGACCGTTTACCGCAACGGGAGCAAACCACTGTGTGGTCTGGTAAGCGGCGGGTAAGTCGGGATAATAGTAGCTCTTTTTATCAAAGGTGGTTACGCGGTTTATATGGCAGTTAAGCATAAGACCTGCCTTCATACCGTAGTCAACTACTCTTTTATTTACAACGGGAAGCATACCCGGCATACCGCAGCAGGCGGGGCATACGTGGGAGTTGGGCTCTGCGCCGTAGGAGTGAGCGGAGCATGAGCAGAAAATCTTTGAATCGGTTGCAAGCTCGCAATGAACCTCAAGACCGATGACTGTTTCGTATCTCATTTATTTGCCCTCCTTACATACTGCTTTTACCGTGCCGAGCAAAGCGCCCTCGTAAAATGCTTTACCAACCATCTGAACTCCGCAAGCGACAACGGCGGGTAAGCCTGTAATTGAAGCGGGGGCTGTGTAAAGGTTTTCCGTATATGAAATAAACTTGTTTTCCGTGTCACCCTCGGTATACGCCATCTTGGAGCAAGCGGGCATAAGAACCGCGTCGAACTCTGCAAATATCTTATTAAAGGCTTCAAGCACTACTCTGCGTACACGGAGAGCCTTATCGTATACCTTCATATAGTTTTCGGTGGACAAGGTGTCGGAGCCGAAAAGTATTGCGGTCTTAAGAAGCTGACCGAAGGCTTCTGTACGGCTGTTTGTATAAAGCTCGTCAAGGTTTGTAAAATTCTCGGTACGGTAGCCGTATTTTACGCCATCGTAACGGGATACGTTGTTGCAAAGCTCTGCGCTCATAAGAATATTCCAAGCGGCACGGGACTTAACTATTACGCTATCGTCAATCTCGCATACCTCAATACCGCTTTCCTTAAGAGCCGCTGCAAAAGCGTCCATTGTTGCCTTTACGTCGGCGCCTACACCCTCTGTCATAGACTTAAGAATTGCAACTCTCTTGATCTCGCCGTCTGAAAGCGCCTTTTTGCAAAGCTCGTTTGAAAGGCTTGTGCCGTCCTTTGCATCGTGACCGGAGATTACGGAGAGAGCGTTTTTACACTCCTCCGCGGTTTTAGCGATTACGCTTACCGTTTCACCGGAGCAAGCAACGGGAACAGTACCGTAACGGGAAACTGTGCCGTAGGTGGGCTTAACGGAAACAAGTCCGCTCTGAGCCGCGCCTCTGCGTACGGAGCCGTTTACGTCAAGAACGAGAGCCGCGTCGCAATCGCCGTTTCTAACCGCCTCTGCGGATGCAAGTGTAAGCACGCCGTCCCTTGCAAAAGCGCCGTCAACTGAGGTTTCGCCAAGTAAATCAATAGCAAATTCGCCAACTGCCGTCTTACCGCAAAGACCGTAGCCTGCGCT
This sequence comes from Eubacteriales bacterium, assembly GCA_045542635.1. Lineage (GTDB taxonomy): Bacteria > Bacillota > Clostridia > Oscillospirales > CAG-272 > RGIG2000. Next base: position 8,820 of record JAZQLK010000069.1, on the reverse strand, counting down.
CTTAAGCCTTGTAAGCGCCTCGGCTTCAAGAAGGCTCGTGTAGCCCTTAAGCATTTTTGAGCCTGCGTTTGTTTCGGAATCGGTTGTGAGAATCATAGAATCTACGACAACCTTTAATTTTGCGTCTGTATCAAATTTAACTGTATACATCTTAATTCCCTCCTGTGATTATTCTACCACACGGGGAACGCACCAGTAGCCCTCGTCGGTCTCGGGTGCCCCGCTCTGAAGGTCCTCGCGGGAGAAGGGCTGGGACACAACGTCCTCCCTTACTACCGTCATAATGGGCATAACGTGCACCATTCTTTCAACCTCTTTAGTATCAATGGCTTCAAGTCCGCAGCTGTCGGCTGTACGATCGTCAAAGAAGGACATAGTTTCCTTCTTCTCGTCCTCCGTAAGCTTGAGCTGGTTAAGAAGCTCCAAAAGTCTTAATGTTTCTCTATCCATAATAAGCTCCTTTATCTAAGATTTGGCTTATTCAGTCTCTTACCTTGATGTGAACCTCACGAAGCTGCTGCTCGGTTACCTCGCCGGGAGCACCCATCATAAGATCCTGCGCATTTCCGTTCAAGGGGAATGCGATAACGTCGCGGATTGTTTCCTCCCCTGCGATAAGCATAATCATTCTGTCAACGCCGGGAGCCATACCTGCGTGAGGAGGCGCGCCGTATGCGAATGCGTTGTAGAGAGCGCCGAATTTAGCCTTAAGAGTATCCTCACCGTAGCCTGCGATCTCGAATGCCTTCTTCATAATCTCGGGGTTATGGTTACGAACCGCGCCGGATGAAAGCTCAACGCCGTTACATACAATATCGTACTGGTATGCAAAGATCTCAAGAGGATCCTTGTTAAGAAGCGCGTCCATACCACCCTGGGGCATTGAGAAGGGGTTATGTGTAAAGTCGATCTTATTTGTTTCGGGGTTAAGCTCGTACATAGGGAAATCAACGATGAAGCAGAACTCGAAGGAATCGTCCTTAATGAGTCCGAGCTCCTTAGCGATCCAGGTTCTCATTTCACCGGAAAGCTTATTGATAACGGATGCGCTGTCGCTGATGAAGAAGAGGGATTCACCCTCCTTGATTCCTACAAGGGCTGTAAGCTCTGCCTTCTGCTCCTCTGTAAGGAACTTTGCGATAGGACCCTTGTATTCGCCGTTTTCAAGAGTGATATAGCCGATACCGAACTTCATACCGATGCTTCTTGAATATGCGTCGATAGCCTTTTCAAACGCCTTTTTACCGTCGCCGTCCCCATCCTTCTTAACAAGGTAGTTTGCAACAAGACCGCGAACAAGCTTATTCTTGAAGGGAACTGTTCTGCCGTTTATTGTAAGGAACTCGTGCTTAGCGAAGAACTCCGTAAGGTCCTGAATGATAAGGGGGTTGCGGAGGTCGGGCTTATCTGTGCCGTACTTAAGCATAGAATCAGCAAATGTGATTCTCTTAAAGGGGGGCTTGGATACCTTCTTGTCGGAAAACTCCTTGAAGGTATTGTAGATCACTGTTTCAGCAACCTCGAATACGTCCTCCTGTGTTGCAAAGGACATTACAAAGTGGAGCTGATAGAATTCTCCGGGAGAGCGGTCCTGACGGGCGTCCTCATCACGGAAGCAGGGCGCGATCTGGAAATAACGGTCAAAGCCGGATGCCATAAGAAGCTGCTTGAACTGCTGGGGCGCCTGGGGGAGAGCGTAGAACTTGCCCTTGTGCTTGCGGCTGGGTACGAGATAGTCTCTTGCTCCCTCGGGAGATGACGCTGTAAGAATAGGAGTCTGGATCTCCATAAATCCAAGATCCTCCATCTGACGGCGGAGATAGCTCAAAATTTTTGAACGAAGCACGATATTATCGTGAAGCTTACGGTTACGAAGGTCAAGGTAACGGTACTTAAGACGAACGTCCTCTCTTGTCTGCATAGAGGTGTCGATCTCAAAGGGTAAGCCAAGCTTACAGGGACCGAGAACCTCGATTCTGCTTGCTTTGACCTCGATAAGACCCGTGCTGATTTTATTGTTTACCGTTTCCTCTGCTCTTTTTGTTACCTCGCCCTCGACGAGAATAACTGTTTCCTTTGCCAATCCCGCGATCATAGCGTCGTCGGAAAGGACGATCTGTGTAACTCCGTAGTGGTCGCGAAGGTCAACAAAAAGCACTCCTCCGTGGTCACGTACTGTTTCCATCCAGCCTGTAAGCGTAACCTTTTCGCCAATGTTAGCCACGCCAAGCTCATTACAAGTATGTGTTCTCAACATAATTTCATTCCTCCATATATAACTATAAATATTAAACCCATTGATTTAGCCTTAGGGAAAACGGCAAATTTTCTTGATTACCGTCCTTTGATACGGTGATAATTATTTAACTACACCTCATCCGTCGCCTACGGCGCCACCTTCCCCTCCGAGCAAAGGTGAAGGCTATCACCGTATTCAAAACAAAAAGCCCTTCGCCCCATATGGGACGAAAGGCTAAACTTCCGCGGTACCACCCAAATTGACCGAAATCGGTCCTCTCTGACATCCTTACGGGATGAACGGCGGTTCTACTTACCGAAAACGGCTTTCTTCCGCAGGCTCAAAAGTGTTTTTCTCAAGGGACGTATTACCGCGCTCTCACCTACCGCGGCTCTCTTTGAACAGGGGTCCTATGATACTCTCTTTTTCATCGCCTATATTTAAATTCACACGTATTATACATTTATTTTTTTTATTTGTCAATATAATTATGAAAATTTATTTAAATTTTACATTTGTTAATATATGCTATATTCACAAATCAGGTTAACAAAGATGCTGAAGATTCCTTTCCGAAAGGGATGCAAGCACGGTTTTTCCGCAGTCCTCCTTAACGGATTTGAATCTGAAAACTGCCTCGTCTCTGTCACCGATAATGCAGGCGGACATTCCCTTAAGGTAGTTTACAAAGCCCTCATTTATCTTGACGTTTTTCCAAGGGGTCACGGATTTTGAAAGGGTTACTATATTTTCTCCGTCGTTTTCGCTGATGGCTACCATAAGGCGCAGGCATTCTCCTATTTTTTCATAGGAGGGGCGGAGCTTTAATTTAAGCTTATCGCTTCCGTTAAGAAGCTCGTGATAATGGGATACGGTCATTTTAAGGGATTCCCTTCTGCCCGTCATAAATTCGCATTTTGCCTTATGGTAAAATCCCATAAGCCTTTCCGAGTCCTTGCGGCTTTCCACCATCTTCATAGCGCATCTCATTGCCTCGTCATACTCACCGAGAAAGAAATAATCCGCCACTACGACCATATACATTTCCTTACGCTTATTAAGCTTCAGATTAAGAATAAGCTCCTTTTCGGGGTCGCACTCCTGCTCAAGAGTCATAACAAGGGAAACGGATACAAAGGCGTATGCAAATACGCCGACTAAAACGCACAGAACAACAAGAAGAGCGATCAGGATTGGATGAAGCCCCTCTCTGTCGGTAAGCACCTCTCCCATAAGCTCAAGTCTGAAGGGTACGGTCAGAAAAATAACCAGAAGGGTTACGGTAATCGTTACAGCGTAAACTATTGCTCTTTTGATTTTTATGGATTTTATAAGATCCGCGTATTTCTCTTCAAGCTGTGGTATATTCATAATTTGCTCCTTTCAATGGGATTTTAACCGCAATATATTGTACATTATATCACAAATCTCTATGGGTGTCAACTACCGTTATTTTATCAAGCCGTAATCCGCTGCGCATTTTTCAAGCCCATTTTCAACTGATGAAAAGTCAACTCCGTATTTTCTTGCCTTTTCGCATTTCATCCACAGATTATGCCTTGCGGGAGCGTCGGTAACGTCAATGCTCTTGCCTATAAGGGCTAAAAAATCCTTGGTAATTTCATGCATTGATTTTGCGGTTTCACTACCGAAATTGTACACTCCCCCGGGGATTTTTATAACTCTTTCCATATTTTCGGCAACCTCTCTTACGTAGGTTATGCCTCTGAATTGCTTGGAGCTAAAGGCGACCTTATCCGTTGCGTTTAAAATATTCATAAAATAATTTGACTTTTTAAGATAGTAGTCGTACATCCATTCCGCCCGAAGCATAACCGAATCGGGACAAATATCAAGAACTCTTTCCTCCATCTCCAGCTTATGCCTTGCATAGGTATTGGCAGGCTTTACCATATCCTCGGTGTATGGTCCCTCCGACTCCGTACCGCTATAAACCTGGTCGGAGCTGAAGCATATGAGCTTAATATTTTTCGACGCCCTTGCAAGATATATAGGAAGCATTACGTTTGCGTAGTATGACTCCTCGGGACTTTTCTCACAGGCTCCTATATCCGAAATTGCGGCGGTATGAATTATAGCCTCCGCTCCGCTTTCCTCTACAATGCGCCTTACCTCATCCTCCGTGGCGTTTTTAAGGGAGGGACACGGAACCGCGTCCTTGCATATTTCAAGAATTTTGCCACCTACAAATCCGCTTCCGCCTGTCACAAGTATCATATAAAAGTCCTCTTTAGTATATCCTTTTCATTTTTAAATACGAGCCGCATTACTTAGCTTTTTTAAGCTTATACTCGGCGTAGATTGGATGATGGTCGGATACGTATCCTCCGTCAACCTGCTCGTTGCACACCTTATATTCAAGAACCTCTATGCCGTCATTTACAAATATAAAATCTATTGTACTGATAGCCGTTCCGTCGCCTCCGTGGAACGTAGGTCCTACCTGTGCCTTATTTGCTACGGTCGATGCATCTATATAGCCGGCGTCCAAATACTTATTTATAGGTCCGCTTGGCTTGGATGAATTAAAATCGCCCGTCATTATTACGGTTCCCTCTATTTCTCCGATAACGTTTAGCATTACCTCTGCCTGTAGCTCTCGCGCCGTATTATTCGTATGCTCAAGGTGAGTATTAACGTGGGTAAATATTTCTCCCGTTGCCTTACATTTCAAGATAACGTAGGTTACTATTCTGTTCTCGCTTGACTCGTCAAATTTTGATATTTTATCCGGCGTTGCCGAAAGCCATTTAGTTCCGTAATCAACCACCTCGAATTTATCCTTAAGGTAAAATACGGAGCAGCTGGCGCCGTCGATACCGTTTACGGGAACACCTACGTGTCCGTAAAATGGCAGCTCCTTCTCAAACATCTTGACAAGTCCGGGTAAATCCTCCTGAAATCCGATGGTATCAGGCAAGGTTTCGTATAGAAGCTTGATAATTCTTTCATCTCTTTCCGAGGTTCTTTTCCATCCCCAAAGGTTGAAGGACATTATTGTAAGACTGTCTCTGTAAAGATCCTCCCTTACCTCGGGGTTCTCCAGAATCTCGCCCTCCAACGCCTCCACCTTTTCTATAAATTCCTTCGCTACTCTGTCAAAGGCGTAGTAGCATCCCGCCGTAATTATCATGGCGTTATCTTCCACAGAAATATACGTTTCCTCATCCCCAAGGTCTGAAGGAACGGAGATACCGTAATCGTTAACGGGATTTCCCATAAGGATAACCTGGTCTCCCTCCTTACGGGTATAGTTATGCTCAACGTAGGCTTTAACACGGTAACCCGATTTTTCCGAAATAAGCAACGCCAATTCCTTAGCATAGGTTATCTCGTTTCTTTCAAGGGCCGTAGGATATACGATCACCATATTTTTAGCGCTCAGAGAGCCTATTTTAAGATCCTCTCTTTCATACTCCGCCCTTATTATTGAGGCCTCGCCGTCAAAAAACAGGTTGTCGGCAGTCGGTTCCTTTTCTATAACGTCGGATATAAACATTTCAAGCGCCTTGACTGTTCCCTCGTTCGTATGTCCCGCTATTACGAGCTTTTTATTGATCAGACCGTAGCCGTAATCATTATAGCGTAAGGACGAAAGAAATTCAGCGGTTTCCTCTCTGTTGGTTTCACCTATCAGAATTTCAAGCTCCTTTACCTTGTACGCTTCAACGTTTTCGTTTATTACATCGGAGCGGTATTTCAGATTGTAGCCGTATTTTTCCTTAATTGCCGATTTTATGCTATCGCCAAGGGAGGAAACGTTCTTAGCCGAGCCCGACGGCTTTATTATGTCGTACGCCGCAAGCTCATCTACCGTAATGTCCCCGCTATTTTCCTCCTCCGGTGGAACGGTAGTAGTGATATCCGTTGTCGTATCCGTATTATCTGTGCCGCAGGATATTAAAAGCATAAGCGCCAGTACGCAAGCCACTAAGCATATGATCCTTTTCATAGTTTCTCCATTCCCATCTTAATTTTACAGTTTTTGTCCGCCTGTCAACGGTAACCAGGCGATTCTATCAATATAATTATAGCATAACTCACACAGATATTTCAACATATATTTGCAGGCGTTTGTTCTCGCCTTTACGATAGCTTGTCCTCGTTGACTATTCGCCCGACCTTGCCTTCGCAAGGTCCGTTCGCAAGACGAAGGTTATACGGTTCAAGTCCCCGCAACCAAAACGAAGACACCCAAATGGGTGTCCTCGTTTTGGTTGCGTGAGTGGAAGCTAAATTGAACCGATTTGCAGTCTTTTGTAATTGTTTTCTTTTAGCCTTTTTTCTTCTTTTTCTATATCATCTACCAAGTGTGCTTTTTCCAAAGGATAATCTTTAAAATCACAGCCGTCGCTATATATCGGGGCGTATAGATTTTTCTTTTCATTTATCAGTAAAACAACAATGCTATTTACAGGCTTTCCGTTGTCATATTCTTCGTTTGTAAACGCATAATAGATAGTCCATTTATCGGAATTTTTATAAATAGAGTTTAGTGAAGTAAAGGTGTTTTTGTAATCATCCAAATTCAAAAATTCCGTGTCACCGTCAAAGAAGGAAAGACTATCTAACCAGTCGGAAATTTCCCAAATAAGTAAAGTTTCTAATGATATGGATTTTTCGGTATCATCATTGTATTTTGTTTTAAATCCTCCCATAATAATCCAGTTGAAGGCATTTGCCCAATATGCAAGGAATTTGGCAGTAATAAAGCCTTTTATCTGTAGGTTGATACAATTTAGAATTGAATTTAAATTATAGTATTTAGCAAACGGATTTTCTAAATCAAACTCTTTTTTGTTAATTTCACGGTTGAACGCTTTAAGTTCATCCAAAGTACATGTGACCTTGCAAATTTTTTCAAACAAATTCTTATCAAACATTAAATATCACCACCTTGTAATATATTTTAGCAAATGTTTTAAAAAATTTCAATATCTATATGTATTGATTTTGGTACAGTAAAAAGAGCAAGGGTGCATGTGTGGTAGCTAATTTGAACCGATTATATAATTTGTTTGTAATAAAATAAAAAATTTGTACAAATCGCAATAATGTATTAAAATTTTTAACACATTAACACAAATGTGAGCAAATTTTGTTGACATTTGCAGTTTGTTGTGTTAAAATCAATAAAAAAGGAGGATGCTATGAAGAAAAATATTTTAAAGAATTGCCCTGTATGTGGTGAAGAATTAACAATTTCCAAGTTAAAATGTATTGGTTGTGATATGGAATATTCAGGCAATTTTCAAACATCTTTGATATCGGGCTTAAATGATACTGAAACGGAATTTATTCTGCTGTTCTTAAAAAATGAGGGGAATATTTCTAAAATGCAAAACGAAATTGGCAGGACTTATGCAAGTATAAAAGCTACATTAAGTGAAATAAACCTCAAATTAGGATTGATTAAGGAGAAGAAGGAGAGCGTTGATATGAAAATTTTTGCTAATAATAATGTTACAGGAGTAATCAAAGCAATACAAGATAAATTTTTAGAGTGCGGTGGAAAATCAAAAATGAAAATGCTAAAAGGAGAGCCCTTGGATATTTGGGTAGCGCCTTCGGGGGAGGGTGTTGAGAATTCGGGGTTTACTCAGCTCATTTGCGAATGGCACATTCTAGAAGCTATTGTAAAGAAAGCAAACGAGCTTGGCGGAGTGATGTATAGAGGTGACAGCGCTGCACAAAACGGTGCAAAAATTGGAAGCGAAGAGTTGCCGTTGGATACGATAGACGCATTTATTTCATTGGAATTTTATGGCGCTAAGGAAGGTGCTTCAACATTAAGACGCTCCACCTACTACGCAGCAATTTTAGCTTGGGCGGGAATTGTTGAAAACAACAGGAGCAAGGGAAATGGCGGATATATCGTAGTAAAACCAGAGTACAGAAAATAAAATCCATACACAATTGGCAAAAAAAGCGTATGGTGGCGGGATTTTTCATTGACTTAAAAAGTTTGTGCGAACATATCCCGCTCTCGTCGTATGGTCGTCTAACTTCGCCTTGATATGCTTGGCTCGTTACACTCCCTACTTTGGAGAGAAAGCTTAGGAGAAAACAATTGTGAATTGTTTTCTCCGTTACTTCCCAACGAGCCACGCTCGCCGTGCATAACCCGAAGGTCGCAAAAAGAAAAATCCCATCCCCGCAATAAATACCCCCCGTAAAACGGGGGGTATTTCAGTTTCGGACATAGCCCTAGACATTACTGGCTACGCACAAGTGCGTTAAGAATTGGCCTGCCAGCCACGCATGTGTTACTTACTACCCATAAATGGGTCCCGTGGGTCAAACATACTTAACTGGTCGCTTTCCTTATCTTTCGCTATTTGATCTGCTATATATTCCTTTATTGCCTTTGTGTTTTTACCCACGGTATCTACGTAATATCCCTTACACCAAAATTCGCGGTTTCGGTATGCAAACTTTATATTTCCCCATTTCTGAAATATCATTAGCGAGCTTTTCCCTTTGAGATACCCCACGAAACCCGAAACGCTCATTTTGGGCGGGATACTCACCAGTATGTGTATATGATCTGGACATATTTC
>JAZQLK010000068.1:0-18116 GCA_045542635.1 Eubacteriales bacterium | reverse complement strand
GATTTACTTTATCCCTTTTGATGATTTTTATAATCGGCGCAATGAATTCCTACACCTATTTTTTACGCGGAGAGGTTTTTGCCTCCATGCATACGGGAAATATAATCAAAGCCTGCTTCGATATGGCTGCGGGCAAATTCGCAACCCTTTACAAATACATAATTCCTATCGCAGCATTCTGTATCGGTATTATATCACATCATTTTATAATGAGATCAAAGCGCGGCACTCTTATTGCAACAATAATAATCTATTCCTGCTACGTAGCGGGCGTGCTTATCCCCTTCGGCGCTCTTGATTTTCTTTCCATAACTGTCCTTGCCTACGGTGTGGGTATACAGCTTCAGCTTGTAAGACGGGTAAACGGCGTTGACCTTGCCACCACAATGTGTACGGGTAATATGCGTTCAATGTGCGAAAGAGTTGCAAGGCTTATTGAAACCAAGGATAGATCCCACCTTCTTGCGATACTTACCTACCTTGCTATGATCACAGCCTTTGCAATAGGCGTTCTTGTAAGCGCGGTTCTTATTTTGAATTTACGATAAGGAGTATAGATGCTTAAACAGTTTTTCTCTCCCGAAAGCACGGATACAGCCTGCGGTATGTTTACTCTGCCCCATATAATAAGCCTTACTGTGTGTCTTATTTTAATTGGCGTTTGCGTGTATTTTTCAAAAAGACTTACCGATTGCGGTATTAAAAAGATAACGAGGATATTAGCCTTCGTATTCACCTTTATGGAAATTATAAAAATAGTATACAAATTTTACTGGGGCTATACGGAGTATCTTGACTACTATCTTCCCATTTCCTTCTGTTCCCTCTTTATACCCAGCCTCTGGCTTTGCGGATACGGCAAGGGAATTTTCGAAAAAATAGGTTATTGCTTCGTAAGATACGGATGTACAGCAGGCGGTCTTGCGTTCCTGATTGTTCCCGCAACCTCTCTTATGATGCATCCCATTTTCCACTATTTAAGCATACATTCTATGCTTTTCCACTCCGCAATGGTGTATCTTGGCGTGATTTTCTTTATACGTAGGGAAAATTCCGTTACAAAAAAGGATTTTATAACCTATAGCGCATTTGTTTTGGGAGCCTGCGCCTTAGCAATTATCCTTAACCTTATAACAGGCTCAAACCTAATGCTTCTTTCCTTCCCCGTAAACATACCCATTGAAATTTTAAACAACGTAGCAAATAAGATTCCCGCCCTTTATACGGTGGGCGCAGTAATACTTTACACTCTTATCCCCTTTGGAGTGTCGTTTATTTTGGAAAATATGGCAGATAAAGCAAAAAAAGCTTCGAATTGATTCGAAGCTTTTTCTTTTTTATCTCATATCGGCAAGCTCTAAAATAAGTCTTTCCGTCTTTTCCCAACCAAGACAAGGGTCGGTAATTGATTTTCCGTACACGCACTCGCCTATTTTCTGAGCTCCGTCCTCAAGATAGGATTCTATCATAAAGCCCTTTACAAGCTTGAAAATTTCGGAGTTCAAGGATGCGCTATGAACGATCTCCTTAGCTATACGGGGCTGCTCCGCCCACTTTTTACCGGAATTTGCGTGGTTGGTATCAATAATAACCCCCGGGTTTGCAAGGTCTGTTTTTGCATAAAGCTCGCTTAAATGCATAAGGTCCTCATAATGGTAGTTGGGAAGGGACTGACCGTGCTTGTTTACATATCCGCGAAGGATAGCGTGAGTCATAGGATTACCCTTACTTCTTACCTCCCAGCCGCGGTAAATAAAGGTGTGCTTATGCTGACCCGCCGTAATGGAGTTCATCATAACGGAAAGGTCGCCGCTTGTGGGATTTTTCATTCCAACGGGGATATCAAGACCGCTTGCAGTCAAACGGTGGCTCTGATTTTCAACGGAGCGTGCGCCCACCGCTACGTAAGAAAGCAGGTCTGACAAATATCTGTGATTGTCGGGGTAAAGCATTTCGTCAGCGCAGGAAAAGCCCGTTTCCTCTATAGCCTTCATATGAAGCTTACGAATGGCGATAAGTCCCTTAAGCATATCGGGGTCCTCGTTGGGATTGGGCTGATGAAGCATTCCCTTGTAGCCGTCACCCGTTGTACGGGGCTTGTTTGTGTAAATTCTCGGTATTATAACGATTTTATCCTTTACCTGCTCCTGTACCCTACGTAGTCTTGATATATATTCAAGCACCGCGTCCTCTCTGTCTGCAGAGCAGGGACCTATCACAAGGGCAAGCTTTTGGCTATTACCCGTAAATATTGCCTGTATCTCCTCATCGTTTTTTGCTTTTATAGCTGCCATTTCATCTGAAATGGGGTACATTTCCTTGATCTCCTTCGGAGTAGGAAGCTTTCTTTTGAATTCCATATTCATAGTAATTACCTCTTTTACTTATCGAAAAATTTTCTTCTTTCCGTGGATACGCGCATCATTTCTCTCATTTTGTCCGTATCCCCGTCCCTTAACGAATTTTTAAGCTCAGTAAATTTATCGGAAAACAGCTCCATCTGGGAAAGAAGCTTATCCTTATTAAGCATAAAAAGCTCGCTCCACATAGAATCGTTTATCTTGGCAATTCTCGTAAGATCCCGGAAGGAGTCACCCGTATAGTCCACAAGATGCTTTGAATCCTTGCAGCACATAAGTGCCACGGCAATACAGTGAGTAAGCTGCGAAAGGAAGCCTATCATCTCATCATGCTCATCGGGGCTTAAGCAGGTTACGGTCTTAAAGCCAAGCTCCTTACCGATCTCACGGCACATTTCCGTAGCCTGATACGTGTTTTTATCCGTGGGAGTAACGATATAGTTTGCGTTTGTGAAAATACGCTTGTCACTGTTTTCCACACCGTAAACCTCCTTACCCGCCATTGGGTGAGCGCCTATAAATTCGATACCGTCCTTAAGCATAGCCTGTATATCGTATACCACACTGCGCTTAACACCCGTAACGTCCATAAGGATCGCTCCGTCCTTTATTAAGTGCTGATAATTTTCTATCCACTTTTTAAAGACCTCGGGGTAAAGAGAGAAAACGATAATATCAAAGCGTGAAACGTATTCCTCCGTTACGTCAGTTGTACCGTGAGCTATAAAGCCTCTTTCGATAGCTAAATCAATGGATTCCCGACGTATGTCTATGGCTCCCACCTCGTAGCCCTTATCTGTAAGCGCCTCTGCGTAGCTTCCTCCGATAAGACCCAAGCCCACTATTAAAATTTTACTGTCCTTTGTAAGCCTTTTCATCTAATTTAACCTCTATACCGAGGGATGCAATATCCTTGAAGAAATCGGGGTAGCTCTTGTTGACCGCCTCACACCCGTTTATTTCTCCTCCGAAGAGGGTCGATATAACGGAAAGCGCCATAACTACTCTGTGATCGTTATGTCCGTCGAATGACGCTCTTGGCTCTTTAAGCTCCAAAATTGGCGATATCCTAACGGAATTTTCGTAAATTTCAACCACTCCCCCAAGCTTTTTAAGCTCATCTGCCATTGCCTGACATCTGTCGCTCTCCTTGATTCTTAAGCGTGACGTACCGTTTATCACTGCTCCGTGCTTTACTGCCGCTATGGCAAAAAGAATGGGGCCAAGGTCGGGGCAGGCGGAAATGTCCAGGGTGGGACATCCGTCATTCAACGCTTTAAGCATAGGAATATACGCTTTATCCCCTTGTATAGAATCCGGATTCAAGCCCAAAACAGACACGTCCCCGCCCAAAACATTAAAGGCGTGAAGAAAGGCGCTGTTTGAGTAATCCCCCTCGGCGTACGTATCCCTCGGTGTGTATTTCTGATTTCCTTTTACGTAAAATACATTTTTTTCTGTTTCTGTAATTTCGATGCCGTATTTTCTTAATGCATCCAAGGTAATGTCAACGTAGGGTCTGCTTTCAAGCTCCGTCGTTACTTTAATGACGCTGTCGCCGTCAAGAAGCGGTAAAGCCAGCATAAGACCCGTTATAAACTGACTGCTGATATTACCCTTTATATTAAATTCGCCGCTTTTTAACTTACCCTCAAGGGCAAGGTATCGGTCATCGTATTCAAGAATAATATTCTGCCCGCGGCATATTTCCTCATACACGGAAAAGCCTCTTGAAAGAAGCTTGCCCTCTCCGTATAATCTGGATTTTTTGCAAAGAGCCAATACAATGGGAATAAAAAATCGCATTGTGCTTCCGCTTTCACGGCAGAAAAGCTCACATACGGTATCGGGGATTTCCGTTACACCCTCGATTTTTATCTTGTTCCCCTCCCTTACGTATCTGCCGCCCAAGGCGGAAATACAGTCAAGGGTAGCTCCCATATCCTCACTTTCGGAAATACCGCAAACAGTACCTCCTCCGGAAAGGAAGGCGCATATTAAAAGTCTGTGAGCATAGCTTTTTGAGGGGGGAGCATAAAGTTCGCCTCTTGCTATGCTCTTGCCTATTGTTACCTTCATTTTTTCATCCGTTCAAATAATTTATTAAGCAATCAATTGCCATAGTGTAGCCATCAAAGCCGTGTCCGCTTATAGTTTTGATTGCCGCCTCTCTTATGTAGCTTATTTTCCTATATTCCTCTCTTGCGTCAACGTCTGTAAGATGTACCTCAACAGTGGGAATCGAAACCGCCTTTACGGCATCCAAAATAGCAATGCTCGTATGGGTATAGGCGGCTGGATTAAATATAATTCCGTCTATTTTATCGTAGTACGCCTTTTGTATAGCATCAACAAGAGCGCCCTCGCAATTGGACTGACAGAAGGTGACCTCAACACCGTTTTTAAGAGCGTAATCAGTTACTGTCTGCATTAAATCCTTATAGGTGCTTTTTCCGTATATGCCCGGCTCTCTTATGCCGAGAAAATTTATATTGGGTCCGTTTAAAACAAGAAATTTCATTTGTTAAACTCCTCTAAAATTTCATTAGCCACCTGAGCTACGGTGCCGTTTCCGTCAATTTCAAAGTCCGCGCTTGATTTGTAAAGCTCGTATCTTTCCTTAAATTTACGCTTCATAGACTCCATATCGGAGGTAAGGGGACGGCTTTCCGTAGGCTTAAGCAGGTAAAGCGAACGGTCGATAAAATAGATTCTTCCGTTCTGTCTTAATCTGTTTATGTTCTCGGAGCGCAGTATACATCCGCCTCCCGTTGAGATTATAACGCCGTTTTTCTTTGACACTTCCTTAATTATTTCGCTTTCAAGAATACGGAAATTAGGCTCTCCCTCACATTCGATAATCGAAGCTACGGAGCTTCCCGTATCATTCTCTATTTCCTCATCGGTATCTATAAGCTCTCTGCCCGTTAGCCTTGCAAGATATTTGCCAACTGTGGTTTTGCCCGAGCCCGGCATACCGATAAGAACGATATTTTCCTTTGATTTCAGGGTGTCCTTAAATACCCCGTCGCAAAGCTCCTTAGGATATTTTTTACCTGTGAATATCTCCAATGCGTAAACAGCCTGGGAAACGAGCATATAAAGTCCGCTTTCTGATGGAATGCCCATCTTTCTTGCTTCAAGGGTTATATTTGTACGGAGGGGATTGTACACCACGTCAATAAGTCCTTCAAGCCTTGGAAAATTCTTAACCTCTACGATTTTCCCCTCGTTTTTCGGATACATACCCACCGGTGTGGTATTAAGGATAAATTCCGCGTCGGAGTGGAGGCTGACAAGCTCCTCGTAGGTTGCATCCGCTCCGCCCTTTTTTCTGTCAACGCGTATAATTTCCTTGGCGCCAAGGTCGGAAAGAACGAAATAGCCCGTCTTTGCCGTACCCCCGTTACCGAGAATAAGCACCTTCTTGCCCTTTACGTCGATGCCGTTTCTGAGTATAAGATCCTTCATACCCATATAGTCCGTATTGTAGCCGTACAGCTTGCCGTCCTTGTTTACAACGGTATTTACGGCGCCTATTCTTTTTGCATCCTCGGATACAAAATCAAGATAGGGTATTACCTTCTCCTTATAGGGTATGGTTACGTTTATGCCCTTAAAATCCGCTTTTTTGAAAAAATCCTCAAGCTCATTTTCGGGAATCTCGCACACGTCGTAGCGGTATCCGCCTATTTCCTCGTGAATTTCCTTCGAAAAGCTATGCTTAAGCACCTCTCCGATAACGCCGTATTCAAGTCCCTTTTTGGATTTTGTAAAAACGTCCGTGCCGTATTTCTGAGCAAGCAGGTCCGCAATACAAATGGCGCTTACGCTATCCACAACCACGCAGGCGCGACGCACGATTGCGGGGTCGTGTCTACCCTCAATTGCGATCCTTTCGTTTTCTCCCTTTTCAAGATTTACGGTTTCCTGCTCTAAAGAGATGGAGGGAGTAGGCTTAACGGCGCAATTGAATATTATGGGCATACCGTTGGTGATGCCGCCGTTTATACCGCCGTTATTATTGGTTTTCGTTACTATTTTTCCATCTTCATAAGTAAAGGAGTCGTTTGCCGCGCTTCCTCTCATATCCGCCATTGCAAAGCCGCTTCCGAATTCAACACCCTTGATTCCTCCGATGCTGAACAAAGCGTGGGAAAGCATACCTTCAACGGTGTCAAACCAAGGCTCGCCCACTCCTGCGGGAACACCGTAAATTGCGGTTTGCAAAATTCCCCCAAGACTGTCTCCATCCCTTTTCGCCTCAAGAATTTTTTCCGTCATTTCGTTTTCAACGTCGGATAAAACAGGGAAATTCTTCTTTTCGAGAGTGCATATATCCTTATAGTGATTTTTAAAGGGACGGTCGTAAACGCCGCCGCACTTAAGAATATGAGTTCCTATTTTAATATGTAAATTGTCAAGCGCCATCATACAAATAGCGCCTGCCACCACCAAGGGAGCGGTAATTCTGCCGGAGAAATGTCCGCCTCCGCGATAATCCTCGTAGCCACCGTACTTTACCCTTGCGGTATAATCCGCGTGGGAGGGGCGTGGTGTATCCTTGATTTTTGAATAATCCTTGCTTTTAGTATCCCCGTTGGGAATTATAATCGCTATGGGTGTGCCCGTGGTATAGCCGTTGAACACACCGCTGACAATGCTGTATTCATCCCTTTCACGTCTTGCGGTATCCGTTTTTCCCGAGGGACGGCGTCGTGAAAGCTGACTGTCTATAAAGCCGTAATCTATTTTAATTCCGGGGGCAAGTCCGTCAAGAACGGCACCTATTGCCTCTCCGTGGCTTTCGCCGAAAAGAGTAACGGAAATTGATACACCGTATGTATTTTTCATTTCCATATTCCTCCGTTAATATAGTTTTTTATATCCCTTGCCTCTATTTTTCTCATTTCAAAGGAGCCTATTTCCTTACAGTAAATTACCGTAATTTCGTCCCCATCCATCTTCTTATCGTGGAAAACGTAGGGGATAAGGGTATCTCCGTCCGTATCCACAGCTGTGGGAAGGTCATATTTTTTAAGAGCTGCAATAATTTTTTCTCTTGCTTCTCCCTCCGACATAGGTATCATACCCAGTCCTACGCATTCTCCGTGAAGAAGTCCTGTGGAGCTTTCTATAGCGTGTCCAAATGTGTGACCGAAATTAAGCGCCTTGCGGAGTCCGCCCTCCTTTACATCCTTTTCAACCACGTCCCTCTTGATTTTTAATGATTTTTCTATAATCACATCTACGTCCCTTGAAAAATCGTCGGTATTCAGAATAAGGTCGAAAAGCTCGCTATCAAAGGTAGCTGCCATTTTAACGCTCTCGGCAATTCCCGCGCTGAGCTGACGCTTATCAAGAGTCGTTAAGGTATTGGGATCTATTATTACGCACCTCGGCTGATAAAAGGCGCCCACAATATTTTTATAGCCCATAAAGTCGATTGCCGTCTTGCCCCCTATGGAGGAGTCCACCTGGGAAAGATAGGTTGTGGGGATATTGTAAAAATCAATGCCGCGCATATAGGTTGAGGCAACGAAGCCCGCAAGGTCTCCGCACACTCCTCCGCCAAGGGCGATTATACAGTCGGTACGTGTAAAGCCCTTTCTTATAAGAATGGAAAGGAGTGTTTTATAATTATCAAGGCTCTTACTTTCCTCCCCCTCCTCAATGCTTACGGAAAAGCCCTGCTTACATTGGGAAAGCACGGTACGAAGGTACTCGGAGGGCACTCCCGTATCGGTTATAACGAGAACCCGTCTTTCAAGGTCAAGATATTCGTTTAAGTTATTTAAAGCGCCGCGAAGAAGCACTATATCGTAGCTTGCCTCTCCAAGGCTAACGGGTATAATCATACACGCCTCCCATTATTTTGAATAAAATACGCCTGCCAGCTTAAGCTTGTCACAGGTTGCGGAAAGCTCTCTCAGCATATCCCTGCCATCCTGTGAATTTATATTTCCCTCCGCCTCAACGAAGAAATAATAGCTCCACATAAGCTCCTTCATAGGTCTTGAACGAAGATTTCTCATATTGAAATTATGAGCGCCTATTATATCAAGGGTTTTTGCAAGAGCTCCCGCCTCGTTTCTTACGGTGAACACAAGAATAAAGCTTTCATTCATTTTACCGCTTGACTTCTTTAATTCGTGTTGAGCTCTTGAAAACGCCGCAAATCTTGTAGTATTCGTTCTGCTAGTATGTATTTTGCTTGCAAGGGTTTTAAGACCGTATATAGCGGCGGTTTCCTCCGACGCTACTGCGGCGACTGTGGGATCGTTAAGCTCCTTAACGTATTTTGCCGCCATTGCGGTATTGGGGTAAGCGATCTGCTCGTATCCCCTTGCCTTGATATATTCTGCGCATTGGGCAAGAGCCTGCTCGTGGCTGACAACCCTCTGTACAGTTTCAAGGCTTGCTCCGTCACAGGCGATAAGATTATGCTCTATTCCTATATCAATTACCTGATTAACGTAAAGGCTTCCCGAGAACAAAAGGTCCATAACCGTACCCACATCCCCCGCGAAGCTGTTTTCAATAGGTAAGACCGCGGTATCCGCTTCACCGTTTTCCACGGCGCGATAGGCATCGTCAAAATTAGAATAGGAAACAAGATTAGCGTATGGGAACATTCTTTTTGCCGCAATATATGCAAAGGCGCCGGGGACACCGCTGTACGCTACTGTCATTCCGTCGTTCAAGCGCGCCTGGTAGTCACGGGATATGGACATAGTTTCCTTTAAAAAGCGTACGTAATATTCTCTTATAACGGGATCCCTTATATACTCGCCGTTTCTTGCGATAAGCTCCCTTTCTCTTGAAGTATCAAGCACCGAAAGTCCGTGAGCCCTCTTGTATTTGGCGATCTGCTCCGCCGCCTTCATTCTCTCCTCGAAAAGCTCGGCTATTTTTTTATCGGTTTCGTTAATTATTTTTCTTGCATTCTCAAGCTCGTTCATATAAACTCCTTACGCACGCGTGTGAATAATATACTACCAATTATAAACCTCCAAAAAAGCGTTGTCAATAGAAATAAAGAAAAAATATTTACAAAAATAACATTTTGCTATGCATAAAATGAATATTTAACACATTTATTCAAGCATTATACAAAAAATACCCCCGTAAAACGGGGGGTATTTATTGCTTATTTATCGTCCTCGCCTTCAGAGGTTCCTTCTGTAGCTTCAGGCTTTACTTCTGCCTTAGGCTCGGTACTTTCCTCGGGAGGAGTGTCTGTATTTCCGGTTTCTTCGCCATCCTCGGATGCTATGGGAAGCTGGGGCTCATCATCGTCGCCGTCATAGATACCGAGAGCTCTTTCAAGCTCCTTTCTCTGCTGCTCCGCAAGACGCTTCTGCTCTGCGAGCTGCTCCTCACGGCGGCGGTTTTCCTCCTCACTCTTACGCTTCTTTTCCTCAACGAGCGCGCGAAGATCGTCCATTGTTGTTTCTTCCTTCATAGCCGCCTCAAACTGAACATCATCCATAACCTCAAATTCAAGTAGGAACTCGGTAATAAGATCGATCTTATGTCTGTACTGCTTAAGAGTGGTTTCCGCAAGAGCGTAGGCTTCATCAATTATCTTCTTGATCTCCGCATCGATCTTTGCGGCGGTCGTATCGGAATAATTGGGAGTACTGCTGAAATCTCTGCCAAGGAATACGCCCTCGTCAGCGTGATTTGATGCGAATCGGATAGCTCCAAGCTCGTCGCTCATACCGTAGATAGTAACCATTTTACGGGCGGTTTCCGTAGCTCTCATAATATCGTTGGAGGCGCCGCCTGTGTAGTCGCCGAATACAAGTCTTTCAGCCACACGGCCGCCAAGCATAGTCGCAATTCTTTCCTTCATCTCCTGCTTATACTCGCTGTACCTTTCCTCAATGGGGGCGCTGAGAGTATAGCCGAGAGTGGGGCCGCTGGGTATAATGGAAATCTGACGTACGGGGTCCTGTGTGGGAAGCACGTAATGAAGGACTGCGTGACCAACCTCGTGTACTGCGGTATTGGTTCTTTCCTTATCGCTCATCTTTCTTGATTTCTTCTGGGTACCTACGGCAACTCTTATCATAGCGTCCTCGATTTCGGGCATACCGATAAGGGATTTGCCGTTTCTTGCCGCCAGAATTGCCGCCTCGTTAAGAAGGTTGGCAAGGTCTGCGCCTGTAAATCCTATAGTAGTCTGAGCAATCTTACGAAGGTCAACTGTATCCTCAAGGGGCTTATCCTTACTGTGTACCTTAAGAATATCCTCGCGTCCCTGAAGGTCCGGATAGCCAACAGTAATCTGTCTGTCAAATCTACCGGGACGAAGCAATGCGTTATCGAGAATGTCGGGACGGTTGGTTGCCGCTATAACTATAGTACCGCTATGTCCGTCGAAGCCGTCCATTTCAACGAGAAGCTGGTTAAGGGTCTGCTCTCTTTCATCGTGGCCGCCGCCAAGACCTGCGCCTCTCTGTCTGCCCACTGCGTCAATTTCGTCAATGAAGATAATTGCCGCAGGAGTTCTTCTTGCCGTTTCAAATATATCTCTTACTCTTGACGCGCCCACACCAACGTAAAGCTCTACGAAATCGGAGCCTGACATTGAATAGAAGGGCACGTTTGCTTCACCAGCAACCGCCTTTGCAAGCAAGGTCTTACCTGTACCGGGAGGGCCCATCAGCAACACGCCGTGAGGAATCTTTGCGCCGAGCTTAGTAAACTTTGAGGGATTGCGAAGGTACTCCACAACCTCGGAAAGCTCCTCCTTCTCCTCATCTGCTCCTGCAACGTCGGAGAAAAGAACTCTCTTGGAATCGGGGGACAGGTTTCTCTGCTTTGTTCTGCCGAAGCTTCCTTTTTTGGTAGCCCCCGGATTAGAGGACTGACGCATAAGGAATATAAAGAGTATAATAGCTCCGCCGCAAAGAAGAATTGTGGGAAGATAGGTTATAAACCAGGATCTTTCCTTAACGGGTGGGAAATCGTACTTTTCAAGATTGGAAAGTAATTTCGCATCCTCGATTCCGTCGCCGTCCGTATCCACCATAACCTCTTTAAGTCTCATAAAATCGTTATAGAAGATATTTATATCGCGAAGAACGTAGGTGACCTCCTTTTCGGTTCCGTCATCCTGAATAACGTTTACCGTTATTACGTTGTTATTTACCACGAAGCTCTTTACGTTATTTTCTTCAAAATGTCCAATGATATCGCTGTAAACCGGCTCTTCCTCGGTTTTATTACCCATAAAGAGCGCCGCCACCGCGACTACTATTACCGTAAGCATGCACGCGTAGAAGATAATAGTATATAAGCTGCTTTTCTTTTTCATCTATACCTCCGTTTTTGCTGCAGAGCGCAGCAAAAAATTATATACGCCCTTATTTTTCGTACACATCGGGCTTGAGTATGCCAACGAAGGGCAAGGTACGGTAAAGCTCCGCGTAGTCAAGGCCGTAGCCTACAACGAAATAGTCGGGAACCTCCGCGCCGCAGTAATCGGGTACGAAATCAACCTGTCTTCTTGAGGGCTTGTCAAGAAGAGTGCAGGTCTTTACGCTTCTTGCCCCGTTAAGCTTAAGATATTCTATAAGATAGGAAAGGGTTCTTCCGCTATCGATAATATCCTCGATTACGAGAATATCAAGCTGTGAAAGGTCCGATCTGTGAAGGTCGAGAATTATGTTGATTTTACCTGACGTGCTTGTTCCGTTCTGATAGGATGAAACCTTCATAAAGTCTATTTCAACAGGTCTTTTAATCTTCTTCATAAGGTCGGCAAGAAATACCACGCTTCCTTTAAGGATTCCGAGAAGAAGCAATCTCTTGTTTCTGTCTGCGTAATCTCTGTCGATTTTTTCAGCAAGCTCCGTTGTGATTTTGTCAATCTGCTCCTCGTTCAAAAGTATTTCCTTAATATCGTTTAACATTTTAACTTCCTCCAATGTCGTTTATTCGCAGTTCCGATAAAAAATTATCTCTGTTTTTTCTCCGCCGCCGCGGTATTTACAGCCATCCCTAACGCAGAAATCCCCAATAGCCACTATGCCCTTTTCATCGCAGATTATGGGAATTATATCCCGAAGGTGGGACGGAATATGCCTGTCGCAAAGTATTCTCTTAACCTTTTTTGTCATACCGCCGTGGAAAATCCTGTCTCCGTCGCGGCGAGAACGAATATAAAGCTTACCGATCAGGGAATTTTTGTCAAGCTCCAATGAATGCAGTCTTTCACCGTAGCTTTTTTCAGAGTCAATGCCTACGGTATATCCGATCTCTTTGATTTTCACTCCGTCGCAAAGCTCATACAGATATTCAACGGAATCAAGCATTTCCTTTTTCAAAAAATGAACGTAATCTCTTTCCTTTTTAAAAACGGTGCCGCCGCTCAAATCAATATAAGAGCCGCATTCGGAATTGTAAATAAGGTCCTCACAAAGCCTTACGCTCTTATAATCAAGGCTTTGCCCCGCCATAATTTTCAAGGCTCTTGCTCTTACCGACGGATGCAGGGCCTTAAGCTCATTTAAATTCAACGCTCCATAAGGACATTTTGCCACAAAATCCTTAGCCTGACTTAAAATACAATCCTCATCGGAAATAAATCCCTCAGTCATTCTTGAAATTGCGGAGTTAAGCTCGGGGTTTAACTCCTTCAGCTTGGGAATTATACTGTGGCGGATAAAATTTCTTGTATAATCCGTGTCCGCATTGGTGGAGTCGGTAACGTACTCTATATTATTCTCCGCGCAGAGAGAAAATATCTCGTCCTTGCTCAAATAAATGAGAGGTCGCAAAACCTTACCGTTTTTCGGCTTGATTCCGCAAAGCCCGTTCAGTCCGGCGCCGCGAGCCATATTGAATATCACGCTTTCACAATTATCGTCGCTGTTATGGGCGGTAAGAATTGCGTCAAAGCCCCGTTTTTCAAGCTCGCCGTAAAAGACTCTGTATCTTTCATCCCTTGCGGTCTCCTCGATTCCCTTGCCCGTTTTCTTGGCAAGAGCGGGAATATCGATCTTGTAGGTTACAAGCTCAACGCCGTATTTTTTACAGATATCCTCGCAAAACCTTTGATCTCTGTCCGCCTCTGCGCCTCTTATCATATGATTGACGTGGACACAGACCACATCCTCGGCTTTTTTTGCAAAATAATAAAGTAAAAGAGAGGAATCCGCGCCGCCTGAAAGACCGATAATGACCCTTCCGTACGCCTTGTCCATACCGTAGGTCGAAATGGCGTATTCGATTTTTTTATCCATCTTAACCTCCGTCACAAAGCCTTTACGATATTATCGTCTTATATGATACTATAAAAGCTTCAAAAAAGCAATATAAAAAATAAAAATAATATAAAATATAAAGACTTTTCCGATTTTCAACATACTAAATCTCAAATTATTCACATACAAATCACACAAGAGGCAGGCTTTTCCTGCTTTGGAGGCTTAAAGGCGATTTGCCATAATCCGTGGGTTGAATATAAGCGCCCTTCGTATTATAATTATTCTATGAAAAACAAATTTTTTACCAACATAAAATGCTTTCATCTGATAAAGACCCTTTACATAATTACAATACTGGGAGCTCTTTCGGTTTTGAGCCTGGCGCTTTTGCGTAACGAGGCTGGATACGACTACGTAACAGAGGAATTTTTACGTCCCATATGCGACGATTTTATCGTGTGGAATTTCCTTTTGACCGCCTTTAGCCTTGCGTTTATTGAGAAAAGCTGACTTTGTGCAAAATGATGAAGGCGTATTCACGTATTTTATGAATATTCACTCTTTTTTTGCATATTTTTTTGTCAAGACCTTTTTCGAAAAAATTTTAGATTTTACACCCCCTATTTTAGGCATTTGCTTAATAATCCACACATTTTTTCCACTTTTCCACGGGGTCGATTGTTGAAAAGTGGATTTCTTTTGCGGAAAGTCAAGAGTTTTTCACAGTTTCCACTAAGTTTTCCACAGGTGTTGGTTGGCTTTTAACTGTTTTTTGAAGCAGGATTCATTATAGACAAGCACCTAAGATAATTGTACATTATGCACAATTTTTGTTAGCAAACTAATTAAAACCCGTCGATTTTAATTTTTTTAAAATTCTACTTTTTGTCCAAAATTGTATATTGGCAAGAGCCTAAAATGAATATTCGCTTTCAGTGAATTTTTTCACAAAAGTAATCAAAAAAATCCGCAGAGATTGCCCTTCGGCGCTTCTCTGCGGATGCTTTTTATTTAACTGATTTTTTTCTCTTTACAATTCTTTCAACAAGCTTAACAAGCTCAACAACGGGAATTACGAGGAATGCAATTCCGAGGGCTGTAAAGTATTCGATGGCGGAAACGGGAGTGAAATCAAACATTCTCGCCATAAAGGGAATGTAGATCACAGCTGCCGTAAGCACCGTCGCAAGGATCGCAGATCCCCAAAGAACCATATTCTGCTTTTTGATGGTGAAGATGGAGCCGTGACGGCTTCTCATATTGAAGGAATGGAAGACCTCCGCCATTGAAAGGGTAAGGAACGCCATTGTCATTCCCTCTCCGCTGGTTACAAGCTCCCATACGCCGGATTCCATATAATGACCTACAAGATATGCAAATACGGTAAGCAGGGATACGAGAACACCCTGATATACCGTGCCCGTAATAAGTCCGCCCGCAAATATGCTTTCCTTGGAATCTCTCGGTGGCTTCCTCATGGAGTCGCTTTCCGCATCCTCCATACCGAGGGCAAGGGCGGGCAAGCTGTCCGTAATAAGGTTTATCCATAAAATGTGTGTGGGCTTAAGAATTGTGAAGCCAACCATCGTGGCGAAGAATATGCTGATTACCTCGCTAAGATTGGAGGCAAGAAGGAACTGAACGGATTTACGGATATTGGAATATATTCTTCTGCCTTCCTCAACCGCTCCTACTATAGTTGCAAAATTATCGTCCGCAAGGATCATATCCGCAACGCTCTTCGTAACGTCCGAGCCCGTAATACCCATACCGATACCGATATCCGCGATCTTTATACTGGGAGCGTCGTTTACGCCGTCGCCCGTCATAGCGGTAATTTTTTCGGCAGCCTTCCAAGCCTTTACAATTCTCACCTTATGCTCGGGCTGAACACGGGCATATACGGAGTATTTGTGAATATTGAGAAGAAGCTCCTCGTCGGTCATCTTACCGACCTCTGTGCCCGTTATTGCCTCCTGTCCCTCTCCGAGAATACCCAGCTGATTTGCTATGGCAACGGCGGTATCCTTATGGTCGCCCGTTATCATAACAACGCGCACGCCTGCGCGGTGGCACTCCTCAATTGCCGCCTTGACCTCCTCTCTTATGGGGTCTATCATACCCACAAGACCGATATAGATAAGGTCGCATTCCATCTTTTCCGCATTCTCCTCGGGAATCTCGGAATATTCCTTATAAGCGCCGCCGAGGACACGGAGAGCGCGATCCGCCATATTCTTGTTAAGACCGAGAATTTCCGCTCTGTCGGAGTCGGTAAGCTCTCTTACGCTTACTCCGTCATAAATTCTGTTGCATCGCTTAAGCACCTCGTCGGGGGCGCCCTTTGTGTACTGTACGTAGCCGTTTTCCACGGTGCATACCGTGGACATCATTTTGCGAAGGGAGTCGAAGGGAGCCTCAGCCACCCTTACGCTTTCCTTCTTCATTATTCTCTTATCAAGACCCAGCTTATAGGCAAAGGCTACAAGAGCGTTTTCCGTAGGCTCGCCAACCACCTCGTCCTTATCGTCAAGCTCTGAGTCGGAGCAAAGAGCAAGAGCTCTTGCAAGAAGGCTGTCATCCTTTGAATAGGATTCAACGACCGTCATCTTATTCTGGGTAAGAGTACCTGTTTTATCGGAGCATATAACCTGTGTGCATCCGAGGGTTTCAACTGCCGTAAGCTTTCTTATTACCGCATTTCGCTTTGACATTTTGGTAACACCCATAGAAAGAACTATGGTGACCACCGCCGCAAGTCCCTCGGGAATTGCCGCAACCGCCAGGCTTATTGCCAGCATAAAGGTGCCGATTACGGAGGATGCCGTAAATTCGCCTGCTCTTATAATGCCTACAACGAATATAAGAACGCAAATACCAAGCACGGCGAAGGTAAGAATTTTACTGAGCTGTGAAAGCTTCTGCTGTAAGGGTGTTGCCTCATCCTGAGCCTGTGTAAGAGCATCTGCAATCTTGCCCATTTCGGTATTCATACCGCATCCCGTTACAACCGCCTTACCGCGTCCGTAAACTACGGTAGAGCCCATATAGAGCATATTTTTTCTGTCGCCGAGGGGAGTATCGTCCTTGCCTCTTGCAATAGCCTCGCTCTGCTTGATTACGGGAACGCTCTCGCCTGTAAGAGCCGCTTCCTCAACCTTTAAGGAGGCGCACTCGATTATTCTTGCGTCTGCAGGAACGGCGTCGCCGGCTTCAAGAACGATAATATCGCCAACCACGATATCCTCGCTGGCAATGCTCATAAGCACGCCGCCGCGGATAACCTTGGATTTTGCCGTCGTCATTTCCTTCAGGGCTTCTATCGCCTTTTCTGCCTTGCTTTCCTGCAAAACTCCGAGAACCGCGTTAAGAATAACCACAAAAAGGATTATAAACACATCTGCCAAGGATTCGTTTTCATAAATCGCGGTAACGAGAGAAAGGGCCGCCGCAACCAGAAGCACGATAATCATAGGGTCGCAGAGCTGTGAGAAAAATCTTCTCACAAGACTTATTTTCTTTCCCTCTTTAAGCTTGTTCTTTCCGTTCTCATTAAGTCTTTTCTCCGCTTCTCCGTTGGAAATGCCGTCGGGAGAGGATCCTAAGGCGGAAAGAACCGTTTTTGATTCTTCATTATAATATTTCAAGCTTTTATCTCCTTATTTATCGAATTTATCAGAAAGAGCTATATTAACTATATTCTTGATTTTGGGATGAATGATATTTCCAAGAGAATTAAGCATATGCTGGAAATAGACGATAGCGATTTTTCTCTCGGGAGAGATTGATACCATAGCTCCTGCGGCGCCGTCCCAGCCGAACTCGCCAATCTGGGTAAAGTTACCGCCCCATCCCTCGTTAATCTTCGTACGGACGCCAAGACCGTAGCCGTATTCAGCGTTTGTATCCCAGGACTTAAAGTCCTTAAGACGCTTTTCGTCAAGAAGATTCGTACGCATAAGATTTACGGCAAGCCTTGAAAGAATTCTTTCACCGTTTGCGCCGACGCCACCGTTTACAAGAGCGTAGGCAAATTTGGAGTAATCGTCAAGAGTTGTTATAACGCCTGCTCCGCCGCTATCGTACTCCGTGCCTATAACGTAATCGTTCTTGAGATCGCGAACGTAAGTATGTCCGTCGTCGGAGTTGTGAACGTAAAGCTGCGCCATACGGGGCTTTATCTCATCATTTATATGATAATAGGAATCCTTCATACCCAGCTTATCGAATATATTCTTCTGAACGTATTCCGCAAAGCGCACACCTGTTGCCGCCTCCACAACTGCCGCTAACACGTCGTGGCAAAGACTGTAGCCCCAACGGTCTCTGGGCTGATATTCAAGGGGACCCTTGGCGATTGCCTTGGCGATTTCGATTGTGGGAGCCTTACCGTCGGTTGCTTTGACAGCATCCTTTATAGCCTCTGTGCCAAGATCATAGTTAAGACCCGCGGACATTGTAAAAAGGTCCTGTATGCACATATGACGCTGAAGCTTAACAAGCTCAAGATTCCAATTTTCATCATATTTCTTTACAA
>JAZQLK010000067.1:0-8437 GCA_045542635.1 Eubacteriales bacterium | reverse complement strand
AAGCGCAAAGAACTGCTTACAGGTAATAAAAAGAGGCGGCGCCCTTGCAATGATGCCCGAGGCTCGTCTTTCCACTGTGGGAAAATTCGAGGATATCCAGGAGGGAACCTACGCATTCCTTAAGAAGGCGGGGGTAAACGTATATTACATAAAGCTTAAGGGCGACTATTTCGCAAGACCCAAATGGGGCGACAAAATGAGAAAGGGCTCCCTTGTGGAGGCGGAGCTTGATATTCTCTTTACCGCCGAGGAGCTTGCATCCCTTACCCTTGATGAGATTAAGGAAAGAACGGAAAAGGCGCTTTACTACGATGAATTTGAATGGTTAAAGACCCATCCCGAGATTCATTATAAGTCAAGGACCCTTGCCAAGGGACTTGAAAACGTACTGACTCTTTGCCCAAGCTGTAATGCAAAATGCTCCATTGTAACCGACGGAATGATTGTCCGCTGTGAAAAATGCGGCGCTGAGCTTACCCTTGACGACAGATACGCCTTTACGGAAAATCCGTATTTTGAAAACTTTGCTCAGTGGTATGAGTGGCAAAGAGATACGTACCGCCGTGAAATTTACGAGAACCCCGATTTCGCCCTGACCTCCAAGGTGGAGCTTAAATGCAACTCCAAGGACGGAAAGACCCTTCTTTACAAGGCGGGAGAGGGCGTATGCACTCTTACAAGAGAGGGACTTACCTACACGGGCACCCGTGACGGCGAGGACTTTACGAAGCATTTCCCCATAGACACTATTTACCGTTTGTTGTTTGGCGCAGGCGAGGACTTTGAGATATACGAGGGTAAGGATATTTTCTATTTTGTTCCCGAGGACAGAAGAGGCTGTGTGGATTGGTATATCGTAAGCGGCATCTTAAAGGAGCCAAGCCTTGCTAATTCGAAAAAGTGCGAGGTGGTTTGATATGACAGAGCAGAAGACGGTTAAGGAAAAATCATTTTCAAATATAGGTGCCCGATCATTTATAATCATCGTATGTCTTTTGACGGCAATAATTATTTTCAGCGGCGCGCTTTCCTATTTCATTCCTCAAGGCAGCTTCCAATATAACGATGACGGCTCCATAATTCCCGACAGCTACGTAAAGGGAGAGGTTGATGGCATTGAGATATGGCGTGTTATTACCGCCCCCTTCAGAGTCTATGCCTCGGAGGACGCTCTGACCATTATAATGATAAGCGTATTCCTCCTTATTATGAGTGGCGTATTCAATATCCTTGAAAAAACCGACGGTATAAAGGTCTTTATAGGCAGACTTATGAGCAGACTTGCCAATAAGGGAGGACCCGTTGTTTGTATCTGCGTTCTCATATTTATGCTTTTCGGCAGCTTCTTCGGTATGTTTGAGGAGCTTTGCACCCTTATTCCTCTCATAGTAATGCTTATGCTTTCCATAGGTATGGATACTATGACGGGACTTGGCGCCTGTATGCTTGCCTCCTGCTTTGGCTTTTCCGCCGCTATTACAAATCCCTTTTCCGTAGGACTTGCCTCGGAGCTGGCAGGCTCAACGCCCACCGACGGCGTGTGGCTGAGAATAGTATTCTTCGGCATTATATACGTTGTGCTTTGCGCCTTTTTGATGATTTACATAAGAAAAATAGAGAAGGATCCATTAAGATCCCTTACCTATGAAAGCGACCTTAAGGCAAGAGAGAATATAACCTCCGTTGATATTGCGGAAATCAGGAACGGCGATAAGAAATTCAAGGTTTATACCGTATTCTTTGCTATACAGATGGCAGTGCTTGTGCTTGTAGCCACCGTAAGAGTAATATCGGGCTTTGCAATTCCCATCCTGAGCGTTACCTTCCTCCTTGGAGGAATTATCTGCGGTATGCTTGTAAGTGAAGAAAAGAAAAAAGTGCTTAAGCACCTCTTAAGCGGTGCGGCAGCAATGCTTCCCGCGGTTGTAATGATCGCTATGGCATCCTCCGTTAAGCTTATTATGACGGAAAGCGGCATTATGGACACGGTAATGAATTACGTAATAACTGCCCTTGACGGCAAGGGTAAGCTTGCGTGCATTCTTCTTATCTACGCCCTCATTCTTTTCCTGCAGATATTTATCGGCTCTGCCTCGGCAAAAATTATGCTGGTCGTTCCAATCGTTGCTCCCATTTGCGCGAGCCTCGGCATTTCCCCCGCCCTCTTTATTCTCGTTTACTGTATGGCGGACGGCTTTACCGATACTATAATTCCCACAAACCCCGTATTGCTCGTGGGACTTTCTATGGCAAACGTATCCTACACAAAGTGGGTGAAATGGGTATGGAAGCTTCAGCTTATTGTTTTCGCAATAACCGTTGGAGTTTTAGCGTTTGCAGTCGCAATAGGATATTAAAAAATAACCCCGACGGAGTACCTTGCTTTCCGTCGGGGTTTCTTATTAAGAATATTTTTCAAAAGCAAAAACCCCGAGAGCTTACGAGATCGGGATATTGGCTCGTGTTGATAGAAAGGATGCCTATGTATATTTGGCCTTGTCAAGTTCGTCGATTTTGTTTAAAATGATGAAATATGCGCGGTCAATTACCTTTTGGTCGGGGTAAACACCATTATACCGAAAGGAAGGCATAAGTCCATATGGGTTTTGAAAATTATTTGTTATTATTTTTAGCGGTGTTAATCGAAGAAACAAGTATAGCTCGAAGCGATTTGCACTTTGATTCAAGGAAATTATACTGTTCCTCTCCGATATAGTCGGTTTTATAAAGCAATTCCAGCCAATATCCCGTTTCGTTGGCTTCTTTAAGTGCAATCTGCATTTTGAAAATAAAATCCGCTGTTCCGTGTGCATATTTAGCTTCACGGATGTTTGCACCGATGGACGTACCGCTTCTGCCAATCTGATTGGAAATGATACTTTCTCTTTGTTCTTTTAATTGTTTCATAAGATTTATAATGTGAATCGCAAAATCCATAGATTGCTCTGAAAGCTTATCGTTTGCCATAATATCGCCGTCCTTTGAGTTAAGTATAACATAAATCCATTGTTTTGCCAATGAAGCGTTTGCTACGCAACTATGAAGCGGCGCGTTGCGCCATGAAGCACTCGCTATGCTCGTATGAAGCGAAACGCACACTTACTTTTCCGTGAGCCGAAGGCTTGCTTCATAGAACGGAGTTCTGCTTCATTTTTCATGCCCTGCAGGTGCGCTTCATTTCCAAAAACGAAAAGCACTTCATAGGAAGTGCTTTTCGTTTTTGGAGCTACTGACCGGAATCGAACCGGTGACCTCATCCTTACCAAGGATGTGCTCTACCAACTGAGCCACAGTAGCATTTGCTATTGTATTATAGCAGAAGGTTTTTTATTTGTCAAGTTCTTTTTTATTTTATATTGCACAAAAATTTAAAATATAGTAAAATATAAAAAGAAAGGTTGAAAAGGAGGGGATGACTTGTCACAGATAAGTGAAAATCCGTTTAAATACAGCGATACGAACAAGAGATATTACACCTACGATTACTTTCTTCGCCGCGAGTTTGGAGAAAAATGCGCTAAGATAACTCTTGATGCAGGTCTTACCTGCCCGAATATAGACGGCTTTCGGGGAACGGGAGGATGTATTTATTGCTCGGGAGGCTCAAGGAGCAGAACCTGCGACAGTCTGAAGAGCTTAAGGGAGCAGTATAACGAGCAAATAGAGCAGGTCAGAAAAAAATGGAAGGTCAAAGGCTTCATTCCTTACCTTCAGTCATATACAAATTCATACACGTCAAGGGACAATTTCGAAAAAATTCTTGCAGAGGTGTCATCCTTTGAGGGGGCGGTTATGATAAATATAGCAACAAGAGCCGACTGTCTTGAGGATGATAAAATTGAAGTTCTTGACAGACTTTCGGGAAGGATGCCCGTAACTGTGGAGCTGGGACTTCAAAGCTCCAATGACAAAACAGCTGAAATAATAAACAGGTGCCACACCTACGGGGAGTTTACGGATTGCTTTGAAAGATTGCGAAGTGGAGCGCCAAGGGTGAAAATAGCCGTGCACGTAATAAACGGATTGCCAAACGAGAGTAAGGATGATATGATAAAAACGGTAAAGGACGTAAGCGCCCTTAAGCCCGATATAATAAAAATACATCTTTTGCACGTAATTAAAGACACTCCCCTAGCCAAAATGTATGAAATGGGAGAGTATACCCCTCTTGAAAGGGAGGAATATATTGATATCGTTTGCTCCCAGCTTGAGCTGCTTCCCGAAGACACCGTTATAGAAAGAATTACGGGGGACGGTATTAAGGATGAGCTTATTTGCCCTCTTTGGAGCCTTAAAAAGACATCGGTTATAAACGATATCGACAAGGAAATGTACCGCCGAGGCTCGTACCAGGGCTGCGCCTTAACTTGTATTTGACAAACTGTTCAAAATATATTATAATGTATGAGTAGACACTCAAAAATATCGATTGGAGAAAAGCTATGAAACTGAATTACAAGCGAACCATACTTGTCGGCTTCGCATTCTTCCTCATCAGCGCCTTCTGGCAGGCGTACGATACGGTTGTCCCCTTGATTATGACGAATAAGTTTGATATGAAGCAGCTGTCATCGGGAATTATTATGTCCCTTGACAACATATTCGCCGTATTTATGCTTCCTATGTTCGGAGCTATATCCGACAGAATAAACACAAAATTCGGAAAAAGAACCCCCTTTATTTTTGTCGGCACCATTCTTGCCGCCATTACCTTTACGGTTCTCGGATTTGTAAACTCCGTGGGCGTATTTGTGCTTGTGCTTTTATTCACTCTTATCTCAATGGCGGTATTCCGTTCTCCCGCCGTTGCGTTAATGCCCGACGTTACTATCAAGCCCCTTCGCTCCAAGGGTAACGCCATCATTAACCTTATGGGAACCGCAGGCGGAATTCTCGTTCTCGGTCTTGGCATACTTTTCAATACCAGTGAAAAGGGAAAGACGGATTTTACTTTCTACATAATCGCCGTTGTAGGTCTTATGCTTGCGGCACTGATTACGTTCCTTCTTACCGTTAAGGAGCCTGAGTGGGCTAAGGAAATGGAAATAGATACGGTCAAATACTGTATTGAGGAGGAAGAGGAGCATCCCCACGGTATGAAGAGAAATCTTAATACCGCAGAGCTCAGATCTCTTATCCTTATTCTTGCATCCGTGATTCTTTGGTATATCGGCTATAACGCCATTACAAGTAAATATTCCGTATACGCCTCTGAGGTCCTTGAGGTACCTTATACAATTACTCTTATGGTAGCTCAGGGCGCGGCTATAGTTTCATACATCCCCGTTGGTCTTGTTGCATCTAAGATAGGCAGAAAGAAAACCATTCTTGCGGGCATCGTAATGCTTACCACCGCCTTCGGCGCCGCTTCCTTTATCAAGGCGGGCACATCGGAGATAGTTATGTATCTTCTTTTCGCCCTTGCGGGTATCGGTTGGGCTACCATCAACGTAAACTCCTTCCCTATGGTGGTGGAGCTTGCCAAGGTTGGGGACGTGGGCAAATACACAGGCTTCTATTATACCGCTTCAATGTCCGCCCAGATAGTAACTCCCATTCTTTCCGGCGCCCTTGTTGACGCTTGCGGATGGTGGATATTCTTCCCCTACGCCGCATTCTTTGCAGGTCTTGCCTTCGTTACTATGTTCTTTGTTAAGCACGGCGATTCCAAGCCCGAAAGAGCGGGCAAGCTTGAAGCCCTTGCGGGAGAGAATGACTGATGGAGCCTGTTTACGTAGTGCTTATTTGCGTGGGCTCCGCCCTTTTACTCCTTTTCCTTCTGTATCTCTTCGCTGTTAAGCCGAGGAACGGTAAAAAAAGCCTGAAGCCCCTGCTTAATTACAAATACGCTCATCGGGGATATCACGGCGACGGCGTTGAGGAGAACTCAAAAACCGCCTTTGAAAGAGCCATAGAGAAGGGCTACGGAATTGAAATAGACGTGCGCTTCTCGAGGGACGGAGAGCTTATGGTGTTCCACGACGAAACCTTAAAGCGTGTTTGCGGTATTGATAAAAGAGTGGTTGACTTGACCTGCGCCGAGCTTAAGGAGATCAAGCTTGGTAATACGGAGGACACAATTCCCACCTTTAGAGAGGTGCTTGACCTGGTTAACGGCAGAGTCCCCCTTTTGATTGAAATAAAGCAGGATATGGGAGAGGGCGACGTAGCCTCCGCCACGGCTAAAGCTCTTGAGGACTATAAAGGAGTTTTCCTTGTTCAGTCCTTTAATCCCTTGGCGGTTGCCGTATTCAAAAAGAAAATGCCAAGGGCGGTACGCGGTATTCTTTCCGACAATTTTATGAGGGATAAGGAGAGAAGAAAGCCACTTTATTTCGCCCTAAAGAATTTGCTTCTAAACTTTTTATGCCGTCCCGACTTCGTATCCTTTAACTGCGAGGAATATAAAAGAGCCTTTACACTGAGATTTGTAAAGCGCTTTTACAGAGCAACGCTCTTTGCCTGGACCGTGCGCTCGGAGGAAACGGAAAGGCGAGCCGAGAAAAACGGATTTACAGGAATTATATTTGAAAATTACGAGGCTTAAAAGCTCAGCCGATGCGGATCATACCGCATCGGCTGTTTTTAACGTCTGATTGATGTAACACTTGTGCAAAAACACGAAATTCTTTAAAAAAACACATAATTTTCACACAACTTTTGTCTAAAATGCCATATTTATGGCAAAAATTTATTGACAAGAGCTAAATTATATGATATTATAGTATAAATGATGAATTTAGGAGGTTGCTATATGGAAATCGCCATTATTGCAGATGACACCAAAAAAGAACTGATTACACAGCTTTGTATAGCTTATTGCGGTATTTTGAGTAAGCATTCTATTTGCGCTACCAGCACTACCGGCGCTTACATTTCGGAGGCAACCGGTCTTAAGATAGAAAAGCTTCTTTCGGGTACTCACGGCGGTGAGCAGCAGATTGCTTCACGTATCGCCTTTGACGAAATCGACGTTTTGTTCTATTTCCGCGCCGCAAATCCTTACAAGGACAGGGACGTAAATGCCCGTATTGATATTGAGCAGAATCTTCTTCGTCTTTGCGACGTTCACAACGTTCCCGTTGCCACGAATATCGCCACGGCGGAAATTATAGTTACCGCCCTTGACAGAGGAGAGCTTGATTACAGAAACTTTATTAATCCTCGCTCCGAATACAACGTTAAGAGAAGAAATCTTAAATTCTAAAAGAAAAGACAGAGAGAAGTCTCTGTCTTTTATTTTTGTATGCTATTGCGCAACATCGGGATTGTCTAATTTGAAGTTGTAGTTATAGCACAGATCGTTCATAGCGTTACAGGTCTGGTGGATAATAACAAGATATGGGATTGCGAAAAGAGTATAAGTCAAAACAGCGCACAGAAGCACAAATCCGGGGGATATTACATTATTCATCTCGGCGCGGCGCTGTGCGGCGCTAATAAGATTGGCGATCCTGTACCACCAGAAAATTTGATATATACCGAGAGTAAGCACGGATAAGATCACAAGGGCAAATATTCCCGACGTTCTTTTCTCATCCTCGTAGCAGACGGTGTTGACATCCTTTGCAAGGCGGTGAAGAAAGAAAAGATCGTATATGCCGAGAGTGATAACGGAAAAAAATAATACCTTTAAAAGACTTCGTTCCGTCGTAAGCTTATTATTCTTCATGGTTACTTCCTTTCTTGTACTTTATTGTAAAGAAGCGGTGCTGAGCACCGCTTCTATTATTATATATAGAAAACCCCACGATAGTCGTGGGGTTCCGTGTAGGTTTACCGGTGAGTCAGAAAATAAAACTCCTAATGTGATATAATAGAGATGCGACCTGCCAGTTGCACAAAAAAATCACATTAGGAGGACATTAAAAATGAATGAGAATAATGTCAATAATAGTTTAGCACACACCAAGTGGAATTGCAAGTATCATATAGTTTTTGCGCCGAAATACAGACGAAAAGTATTTTTCGAAGGAAAGAGATTGGAGATAAGAGAAATACTGAGACAATTATGTAAATGGAAAAATGTAGAGATAGTGGAAGGAGAAGTATGTCCAGACCACATACATCTGCTGCTGAGCATACCACCAAAGCTCTCGGTTTCGGGGTTTATGGGGTATCTCAAGGGAAAAAGTAGTTTGATGATATTCCAAAGGTGGGGAAATATGAAATTTGCATATAGAAATCGAGAGTTTTGGTGCAGAGGATATTATGTTGACACCGCAGGCAAAAATACTGCGGCGATAAAAGAATACATAGCAAACCAACTTGAAGAAGACAAGAAGATTGATCAATTGAGTATCCCTGACCCAAGAGACCCGTTTACGGGTAGCAAATAACAACTTGCGTGACTGGCAGGTCGTTTTCAAACACACTTGTGTGTAGCCAGTAGTATTAGGGCTATGCCCAAAAATGCAAAACCACCAGCTAAGCTGGT
>JAZQLK010000066.1:0-9442 GCA_045542635.1 Eubacteriales bacterium | reverse complement strand
TCAAAGGAGCCTATAACTCCCTTTACGGACAGAGCAAGGGAGCTATACAAGTCCCTTGGCGTATCAACGATCCTCGTTATAGGAGGCAGCGGAGAATATTTGTCCGTTGCGGACAAGGTATATCTTATGGAGGATTACGTTATTTCCGACGTTTCAAAAAAAGCCCGAGAGCTTTGCGTAAAAAACGGAGTCTGCGCAGAAAATCCCCCGATATGTGTATGGAATCAGACAAGAAAGCTATATTCCGACGGCTTTTCCTCATATCCCAACGGAGGTTCAAGAGAAAGACTGGAGGTGTCCGATATGGGATTTATAATTATAGGAGAGGAGGCGGTGGACGTACGTGGCATCCACGACGTCGCCAGCAGAGCTCAGCTTGACGCGATGGGCTTTATGTTAAGATATCTTATGATAACGAATAGCGAGTCCTTAATAAACATAAGAAAAAGAGTTGACGAGCTATATGAGGTCATAGAAAGGGAGGGGCTTGATTTTGTTTACTCAACGTTTTTTACAACCTCGAGGCGTTTTCTCCAGCTGCCGAGAAAATCGGAGCTTTACGCCGTTATCAGCCGTATGAGAAATCTGCGCTTTGAAATCTGATATATTCATATAAAAAAGTAGAGCTTTGACGGATTTTGTCATATGATGTTATTGAGCATAATGCTCAAAAGGAGATATATATGAAATTCGATTCAAATTACAGAGGCTCGCAGAAATCGGATTACGAGCAGTTTACCAAATTCTTAAGCGGAAAACAGCAGGAAAGAGAATTGGCAAATCGAAGATACGACGATGCGGTATGTGAAAATCATACGGGTAACGGCCGCCCCATAGCAATGGTATATTGCGAATGGCAGGATTGGAAAAGGCTTTACGACGTGGAAATAGGACTTTCAAACGGAACCATATTTGAGGAGCTTAACCTTCCTCTTTTAAAAACAGGCTGTACGGGAGGACAGAAGGGATGCAGAGGATGAACGTAAACAGAGAAAAGCTTATGAAAGAGATACAGGTATATTCCTTCGCTGCTCACGACGCCCACCTTTATCTTGATTCTCACCCCAATTCAAAGTGCGCTCTTGACTACTATATCAAGCATAAAAAGCTTGAAAAGAGAGCGGTTGCGGAATACGAGACTCACTTCGGACCTCTTACAATTCCCGAGGATGCTTGCTCCTGGGAATGGATAAAGGGACCTTGGCCCTGGCAGAACGATAAGGAATGGAGGGACTAACCTATGTGGCAGTATGAAAAGAAATTACAGTACCCTGTAAACATTAAAAACCCCAATCCTAAGTACGCGCAGATTATAGTATCGCAGCTTGGCGGACCCGATGGAGAAATCGGAGCATCTCTCCGTTATCTTACACAGAGAATAGCTATGCCGTACTCCCAGATTACGGGTATATTAACAGACATTGGTACGGAGGAGCTTGCCCATGTTGAAATGGTTTCGGCTATACTTTATCAGCTCACCAAAAATCTTAAGCCCTCCGAAATTGAGAACAGCGGCTTTGCTACCTATTTCGTAGATCACACAACGGGTATCTATCCCGTTGCGGCAAGCGGATATCCTTATACTGCGGCTCAATTCCAGTCCAAGGGTGATATTCTTGCCGACCTTCACGAGGATCTGGCGGCAGAGCAGAAGGCAAGGGCAACCTACGATAATATTCTTCGCCTTATCGACGACCCCGACGTATGCGACGCTATTAAATTCTTAAGAGCCCGTGAAATAGTTCACTATCAGCGCTTTGCCGAGGCTCTCGGAATTGCGCAGGATAAGATGGATTCCAAGAATTTCTACGGCTATAATCCCGCATTTGACAAATAAAAGTCATACCGTATAGCGTTTTTACGACATTCTTACAAAAACAACCGCAGAATCTGTATTTTGCGGTTGTTTTTTCCTTTTTCGTCTCAAAATTTCTTTTTCATACACGGGGTAGGGCTTTTTGGAAAATCCTGGGGCAGGCTGTGAAATTATATATATTAAACTTATATATATATTGACAAGAGGGAAAAAAAGTGCTAAAATTTATAAAACCAAGATTGATACTTGAATTAAGTTACGGACAGAAAGGAGTTCAGCATGAAGAAAACAGTAATTATAATACCCAATCCCCTTAAGGAAAAAAGTCTTGATTTTGCTCCCGTGGCGGCAGACTACTTGAAGGAACAGGGATATAATACCGAGATAATTACGGGCAAGGCGGACGGAATTAAGAATGCAAAGCTTGCTCTTGTGCTTGGAGGCGACGGAACTATTTTAAGAGCCGCGCGTCAGCTTTACGGCAAGAATATTCCCATCTTCGGAATAAATTTCGGAAGGCTGGGCTACCTTACCGAATACGGCTCCGAGGATGCTATGGAAGGTCTTTCCAAGCTTGTATCGGGTGAGTTCAGCATTGAAGGCAGAATGATGCTTGAGGGTGAAATAGTAAGAAACGGAGAAGTCGTGACTTCCTTTATCGCTCTTAACGAGGTTTGCGCATACAGAGCAACCCTTATGCACGCTATCACAACGAAGCTGTACATAAACGGAAGACATACGGAAACCGTAAGCGGCGACGGTCTTATCGTTTCAACTCCCACAGGCTCAACCTCGTACAATCTTTCGGCGGGCGGTCCCGTGCTTACCCCCACGTCCCAGAATATCGTTATCACTCCCGTGGCATCCCACGGCTTTAACCATCCCTCCATCGTTACGGACGGAGGGGATACCTCGTCAATGGAGATAATTTTCGGCAGTCCGGAAAGCAACGGGGTTGCTTATCTTGAGGTTGACGGAAACGAAAGATACGAGCTCTTGAACTGTGATACGGTTAATGTAAGAAGAGCAAAGCACCAAACTAAAATTATCAAAGCGACGGATAAGAGCTTCTATCAGACTCTTCGTGAAAAGCTCTCCGCGCAAAAATAAGAGGCAAAAATGTACGAAATAGTTAAAAAAAGGGTTTTGAACCCTACGGTTACCTTAATGGAGATAAACGCTCCCAAGGTGGCAAAAAAGGCGGAGCCCGGACAGTTTATTATACTCCGCACAGATGAAAACGGAGAAAGAATCCCCTTGACTGTGGCTGATTTTGATAGAGAAAAGGGAACTGTGACTATAATTTTCCAGGTAGTCGGAGGCACTACGGAAAAGCTCAACCATATGGGAGAGGGAGATTCCCTTCACGATTTTGTGGGTCCCCTCGGCAGAGCGACTCACACGGACGGATTTAAGAAGGTTGCCGTTGTGGGCGGCGGCGTAGGCTGCGCAATTGCATATCCCATAGCTAAAAAGCTTCACGAGCTTGGATGTGAGGTTCACTCGGTTGTGGGCTTCCGTAACAAGGAGCTTGTAATCCTTAAGGACGAATTTGACGCAGTATCCGATAAAATGATGCTTATGACGGATGACGGAAGCGCAGGAGAAAAGGGACTTGTGACCGACGCCTTGAAATCACTTATTGAGAGCGGAGAAGTGTACGATGAGGTAATTACCATAGGACCTCTTGTTATGATGAAGTTTGTATGCGCTCTTACAAAGGAGTACGGTATTAAAACCGTGGCTTCAATGAACCCCATAATGATTGACGGCACTGGAATGTGCGGCGGTTGTCGCTTAAGCGTAGGAGGCAAGACTGTATTTGCCTGCGTTGACGGCCCCGAATTCGACGGACATTTAATAGATTTTGACGAGGCTATATCCCGTTCCGATATGTACAGACAGTTTGAAAGAAAAAAGCACGAGGACACCTGTAACCTCTTTAAAAAGGAGGAAAAATAAATGGCTAATATGTCGAAGACAAGAAACCCCATGCCTGCCCAGGAGCCCTTTGTAAGAAATAAAAACTTTTTTGAGGTAGCTCTCGGCTATACTGAGGAAATGGCGATTTCCGAGGCGCAAAGATGTCTTAACTGTAAGAATATGCCCTGCGTTGGCGGTTGCCCCGTAAAAATACACATCCCCGCGTTTATTTCTGAGGTCGCCAAGGGTAATTTTGAGGAGGCGTATAAGATTATAAGCCTTCAAACAAGTCTGCCTGCGGTTTGCGGCAGAGTTTGTCCTCAAGAAAATCAGTGTGAGGGTAAATGCGTAAGAGGCATCAAGGGCGAGAGCGT
This sequence comes from Eubacteriales bacterium, assembly GCA_045542635.1. GTDB lineage: Bacteria > Bacillota > Clostridia > Oscillospirales > CAG-272 > RGIG2000. The sequence continues at coordinate 5,329 of JAZQLK010000066.1, read as the reverse complement.
GGCTATCGGCAGACTTGAACGCTTCGTTGCCGATTATCATAATACCCATTCTACGGAAAAAACGACACTCCCCCCGCAAAACGGACATAAGGTTGCAGTAATCGGCTCAGGTCCCGCCGGGCTTTCCTGCGCATCCGACCTTGCAAAGATGGGATATAAGGTTACGGTTTTTGAGGCGCTTCATTTAGCGGGAGGCGTGCTTATATACGGTATTCCCGAATTCCGTTTACCAAAATCTATCGTGTCAAAGGAAATAGAGGGGCTTAAGGCTCTCGGGGTTGAAATCTGCGTAAACACAGTAATAGGCAGAACTGTTTCCATTGACGAGCTTATGGATGAGGAGGGCTACGAGGCGGTATTTATCGGCACAGGCGCAGGCTTACCCAAATTTATGGGCATTCCCGGTGAAAATCTTAAGGGTGTTTACTCCGCAAATGAATTTCTTACAAGAATAAATCTTATGAAGGCTTACATCGAAGGTAGCGATACTCCGGTTCAAAGGGCTAAAAAAGTAGCCGTTGTTGGCGGAGGAAACGTTGCAATGGATGCCGCAAGATGTGCGAAGCGTCTTGGGGCAGAGGTCTACATAGTGTACAGACGAGGTCTTGAGGAGCTTCCCGCTCGCCGCGAGGAGGTTGAGCACGCTATGGAGGAGGGTATAATTTTTAAAACCCTGACTAACCCCACGGAAATCCTTGGATACAGTAACCCCGATAACAAAAGGGACGAAAAAAACGGTACCGTATGTGGAATTAAGTGCGTTGAAATGGAGCTTGGAGAGCCCGATGCTTCCGGCAGACGCCGTCCTGTTACAAAGGAAAACAGCGAATTCACAATAGATGTGGACTCTGTAATTATGGCATTGGGAACTACTCCCAATCCTCTTATCAAGGATACAACAAGCGGTCTTGATACCCAGAAATGGGGTGGAATCTGCGCAGACGATGACGGAAGAACGTCACGCGAGGGCGTTTTTGCCGGAGGCGACGCGGTAACGGGGGCGGCAACAGTTATTCTCGCTATGGGCGCAGGTAAAACAGCTGCATCCGCAATTGACAAATATATTAAGTCAAAAAAGTAAAAATCCCAAACAGGGCGTGAATAAAATCTTAAAAAGAACGGTGTAAGCCGTTCTTTTTTCGCGCTTTGCGTTGATTAGGATTTAAAATATTGGTAACCATAACATATAAATTATAATTTTTCCTTGCAAAAGCTTTAAAGTAATGGTATAATTTACTTTGGAATATTATTTTTTGGAGGTGGAGTATGAATATCGGACTTCTCGGCTTCGGTTCAATGGGTAAGACCCACGCTTACTGTGTATCTAATCTTAAATATTTTTTTGACACGGATATGGACGTAAGGATCACTAAGGTTTGCACAAGAAATATCGAAAATGCCAAAAGAGCGTCAGTTACCTACGGCATTCCCGAATACACGGATAACGAGGACGATATCATAAACGATCCCACAATTGACGCCGTGGATATCTGTACTCCAAATATTTATCATTATTCAACCGTTAAGAAGGCGCTTCTTGCGGGTAAGCACGTGTATTGCGAAAAGCCTCTTACCGTGACGTATAAGGAGGCGGAGGAGCTTGCGGAGATTGCAAAAGAAAAGAAGCTTTGCGCTATGATGGTATTTAATAACCGCTTCCTTTCCGCCGTTATGAGAGCGAAGGAAATCGTTGAAAACGGAGAGATCGGCACAGTGCTTTCCTTTGAGGGTAAATATCTCCATTCAAGCGCTGCGGACGCTACGAAAAATGCGGGCTGGAAGCAAAATCGCGATATCTGCGGAGGGGGAGTTCTTTTCGACCTCGGCTCTCACATTATCGACCTTATTTACTACATCTGCGGAGAATTTGACAGCGTAATAGGTAAGAGTCAGATCGCATATCCCGTAAGAAAGGGTATGGACGGAAAGGATTGGGAAACCAACGCCGACGAGGCCTTTTATATGATTGCAAGGCTCAAGTGCGGAGCTACGGGCACTATTGAGGTAAGTAAAATTGCCGTAGGCTCCAACGACGATCTGTCCTTCCGTATAAGCGGAGAGGACGGAGCGATAAGATTTGATCTTATGAATACCAATTATCTTGAATTTTACACAAATGAAAGACGGGGCGGCGCTCTCGGTGGGGAAAGGGGCTTTACAAAAATCGAATGTGTAAACAGATATCCTCATCCAGGCGGAGTATTCCCGGGTATTAAGGCTCCCGTAGGATGGTTAAGAGGCCACGTTGGAAGCTATTTCGCATTCTGCGACGGAGTTATAAACGGCGCGAAAATATGTCCGAGCTTTGATGACGGAGCATACGTGCAGAAAATTATGGAGTGCGCGTATAAGTCCGACAAGAAGGGCAAGGAAATAAAAATTTGAATTTAGTACAGGGGGTATGACTGTGACAGTAATAGGCGTATGCGGCTCCAGCGGCTCTGGCAAGGGCTACACCTGTAAGAAGCTTCAGAAATACGGAGCTGTGCATATTGATACCGATAAGGTATACAGAGATATCGTAGTCGCCGGTTCCCCTTGCTTAAAGGAGCTTACGGAATATTTCGGACAGGGTATACTTGACGAAGGCGGCAGTCTTGACAGACGGGAGCTTTCAAAAAAGGTTTTCGAGGGTGATGGCGCTGAGAAAAATTTAAAAATGCTCAATTTCATAACACACAAGTATATCAGAGCAGAAACCGAGCGTATTCTTGAGGAAAATGAAAAAAACGGCGTAAGGGTCAGCCTTATCGATGCTCCCGTGCTTTTTGAAAGCGGCTTTGATGATTTGTGCGACGTTACCCTTTGCGTAACCGCGCCCCTTGAAAAAAAGATGGAAAGAATCGTAAAGAGGGACGGTATAACAGAGGAAAAGGCAAGGGCAAGGCTTGAGAGTCAGAAGACCGACGACGAGCTTCGCCGTCTTTGTAATTACGAAATAGTAAACGACGATATAAACGATATGGATGAGGAAGCCCTTAAATTGCTTCGGACTCTCGGCGTTATATAAATAAAAATCAACACTCTATAAGGAGGATAATTATGGATATGGAAAAAACCAAGGAGGAGCTTCTTAAGGAAAAGCTCTTCTATAAAAAGGAAAATGCCTTTGTAAAGGGCGACGAAAGCTATAAGGATGCGGTAAACTCATACGCAGAGGGCTACAAGAGCTTTCTTGACAGCTCAAAGACAGAAAGAGAAGCGGTTAATACAAGTATAGAAATGCTTGTAAAAAAGGGCTATAAGGAATACAGCCTCGGAGATGCTATAGAGGCGGGCGGAAAATACTATCTTAATAACAGAGGCAAGAGCCTTTACGCCTTTAAGATCGGCAGCGAGCCTATTGAAAAGGGCGTAAGAATATGCGCAGCTCACATTGACTCTCCCCGTCTTGACCTTAAGCAGCACCCTCTCTATGAAAATGAGAATCTTGCTTACCTTAAGACTCACTATTACGGCGGAATAAGAAAGTATCAGTGGGCAACTATTCCTCTTGCCATCCACGGAGTCGTAACCCTTATAAACGGTGAAAACGTGGAGATCACAATAGGCGAGAGCGAGGGCGATCCCGTATTCTGTATTACGGACCTTCTTCCCCATCTTGCAAGGGAGCAGGCATCCAAGCCAATGAGCCAGGTATTTACGGGAGAGGGAATGAATCTTCTTATCGGCTCGGAGCCCTACGGAAAGTGCGACGAGGCGGTTAAGCTTAATATGCTTAGGATACTCAATGAAAAATACGGCATCTGCGAAAGCGATTTTATGAGTGCGGAGCTTGTGGCTCTCCCTGCAGGCAAATCAAGGGATATGGGTCTTGACCGTTCCTTGATCCATGGCTACGGCCACGACGATAAGGTTTGCGCTTATCCCGCTCTTACTGCGCTTCTCGAATCCGAAAACAGTCCTCATACTCTTATGTGCGTGCTTGCGGATAAGGAGGAGATTGGCTCCGACGGTGTCAGCGGTATGAAATGTATTCTTACCCTTGATCTTATAGATGAAATTTCAAAGGCTCTTTCGGGTAATGCGGGTATCGTAAGAATGAATTCAATGTGTCTTTCCGCAGACGTAAATGCAGGCTATGACCCTATGTTCCCCGAGGTGTATGAAAAGAGAAACAGCGCTATTATAAATTGCGGCGTCGTAATGTCCAAATATACGGGCGCTGGAGGTAAAAGCTCTACAAGCGACGCAAGCGCAGAGTACGTTGCGTATATCCGCAGCATTTTCCAAAATGACGGCGTAATTTGGCAGACCGCGGAGCTTGGCAAGGTAGACGCAGGCGGAGGCGGAACCGTTGCAAAATATATTGCTAACCAGAATATTACAACAGTTGACCTTGGAGTACCCGTGCTTTCAATGCACGCTCCCTATGAGGTAATTGCGAAAAACGACCTTTACGAAACTCACAAGGCATTCTGCGCCTTTTGTAAATAAGGAGAAAGACTATGGCAAACTGTAAATTTGAAAATATCGTATCAATGCCCGAGAAGGAGGCTTTTGAAAAGCTTGGCTTTAAGCTTGTTCATATAGGCGTAAACTGTGAAAATAAGGAGGAGGCGCAGAAGAGCGCTATGCTCGTATCCGCTCTTTTCGGATATGAATTCAAGCCCGGAAACAAGTCCACCTTCGCAGGTGCCGATTTTGAATTTATGCACACTCCCTATTACGGTAAGAACGGCCATATTGCCATAGCTACCGCTTGTCCCGACAGCGCAAGAGAGCTTCTTGCCGCTAAAGGAATTGAATTTATTGAGGAAACCGCGGCATACGACGAGAGCGGAAGACTCAAGGTAATCTATTTGAAGGAAGAGATTTGCGGCTTCGCAATTCATTTGGTACAGAAGAAATAATATGTTTGATAAGTTAAAGGCGGCGGAGGAAAGATTTTTATTCCTTGAAGAAAGACTCGCATCCCCTGACGTAGCTCAGAGGCAGGATGAGTTTACGAAAACAATGAAGGAATATAAGAATTTAACTCCGATAATTGAGAAATACAGACAGCATAAGAAGCTTACCGACGATATGGAGGGCGCAAGACTTCTTATGGAGGAGGGCGGAGAGCTTTACGAAATGGCTCTTGAGGAGTATAAGGAATGCAAGGAGAGTATATCTCTTTGCGAGGAGGAGCTTAAGCTTCTTCTTATACCCAAGGACCCTAATGACGATAAAAACGTAATCGTTGAAATCAGAGGTGGAGCAGGCGGCGAGGAGGCGGCTCTCTTTGCCTACGTGCTTTACAGAATGTACAATATGTACGCTCAGACCGCGGGCTTCAAAACAGAGCTTTTAAGCTGTAATGAAACGGAGCTTGGAGGCTTCAAGGAGG
>JAZQLK010000065.1:0-1743 GCA_045542635.1 Eubacteriales bacterium | reverse complement strand
GAGCCTTCTTATACTCGTCCTTTGTAAATCTTTCCTTGGAGGTAAGATCAACAAACTCGTCATTGGTCTTTTCGTGGGAGGAGATTACGTAATACTTTTCGGGCTTGAAATTCTTTATTTCCATATCCCTGTCGTAGATAGCCTTTACAATAGGAACGATAACTCTGCCCACACGGAGAAGCTTACCCGTTTTAAGGGTAGCGAATCTTGTAAGGTTAACGCCGTAAAGCCAATCCATAAAGGTACGGGCGTATCCCTCGTTGGCAAGAGAATCGTAATCCTTCTCATCCTTCATTTCAGAAAGGGCCTGGGCAATGGTTTCGGGGGTTTGGTCGGGAAGCCACAGACGAACGAATTTTTTGGAGGCGGACAGGGCGTGCTTAACGCAAAGGCGAACTATAATTTCACCCTCGCGATCCGCGTCTCCCGCGTTTACAATGGCGCTGACGTCCTTTCGGTTGCAAAGATATTTAATAGTGTCAAACTGCTTTTTAACGCCGGGATCTACCTGCTTGTTCTGCCCCTTTTTGAGATTGAATTTAAACTCCTTTGGAAAGCAGGGAATATTGTCCATAGTCCACTTGGGATTTTCTGTAGGTGAGTAGTCCTCGATATCTGCCAGGGAGAATAAATGACCGAATACCCAGGTAACGATATAGTCGCCGCCCTCGTAGTATCCGTTTTTCTTTGCAAGCTCCTGTGACTGCACCCTTGAAATGCCGGCAAGTATATTTCTTGCAAGTGACGGCTTTTCCGCAATTATAAGATACATAGGTATTCCTCCTTAGCTTAAAATATCGCATACACATTTATTTTAACATATAAAGGGGGGCAAAATCAAGCGTGAATTAAAAATAGAAGAAATTTTTATTTTTCCACCAAATTCCTATGTGTATGTGATATACTTAAGTAAGAAACCGAAAAGGAGAAAAATATGAGCACAAATAAGGAAAGATTGCATTCGGGAGAAATATATTTTTCAACGGATGAGGAAATAATAAAGGAGCAGACAGAGTGTCTTGAGCTTCAGTACGAGTATAATTTAACTCGCCCTCACGAGAGCGAAAGGAGGGAAATTCTCCTTCGTAAAATGCTTGCCGAGGTGGGAGAGGGATGCTATATCGAGCCGCCTCTTCACGCCAATTGGGGAGGGCATAATTTACATTTCGGAAATGGTGTTTACGCCAATTTCGGACTTACCTGTGTGGATGATACCCATATATATGTGGGTGATTACACTAAGCTCGGACCTAACGTGGTCCTGGCTACGGCGGGTCATCCCATCTTACCCGAGCTTCGTGAAAGGGGAGCCCAGTATAACGTACCGATACGCATTGGCAAATGCTGTTGGTTGGGAGCCGGGGTAATAATTCTTCCCGGAGTTACAATCGGTGACTATTCCGTAATCGGAGCGGGCAGCGTGGTAACAAAGGATATCCCCTCGGGCGTAATTGCCGTTGGTAACCCCTGCCGAGTGCTTCGTCCCATCGGCGAAAAGGACAGAGAATACTATTTCAAGGACAGAAAAATAGATTTTGACGAATTGGCAAAGCTATAATAAAATGAAAAGAGGCTGTCTCATTAAGACAGCCTCTTTTTTTTGGGGGGTTAGTGAAATGAGTGTTGACCCAACCCCTTAAATTGTAAAACAATTTTAGGGAACCCTTTGGGAAGGAGTGAATTCGTACTCGTCGGCGTACTGGTGTACGGTAGACCCATTCCCCAAAAATCCTGACAGATTTT
>JAZQLK010000064.1:0-3011 GCA_045542635.1 Eubacteriales bacterium | reverse complement strand
TGCTCCCAAATTTTGGGGTACGGTAAACGAAAAACGAAGCCCTGTGTATCTCAAAAAAACGGATGCACAGGGCTTAATTTTTTGACCACATTCTTGACCATAGTGCGGAGTGGACTACATGGAAACAGTAGTACACGAGAGAAAGAAAATGTACGGTTTGGTTGACAGAATAGCACCAAAAAGCACTATTTAGCACTAGAAAAACATAAAAATCGGTCTTGGGGTGGTGGTAGAGGCCGCAAGTTCAAGTCTTGTCACTCAGACCAGTTCGGAGGTTCATAATATCTTTTTCACTTTACGCTCTTTCTATCAAAGATTATTATTGCAAAATTCGAAAATATCGTCACGAACCTCTTCGTATGTGAAATCGTTTAATATCTCGTGTCTTGCGCCCTTGTAAAGCTTACAGGAAACGTTTATCCCCTTCTTTACCAGCTTAGCCGCAACCTCTTTTACACCCTTGCCGTAATTACCCACAGGATCATCCTCACCCGATACCAATAGGATAGGCACAGATCTTGGAATATTACGGTACCAGGATGCTTGATTGGTATATTTTATCAGCTTTATCAAATCACCCATTGCGCTGAGTGTAAATTTAAAGGTGCAATATTTATCGTTATAATAAGCCTTTCTTACCGATTCATCGTTTGTAAGCCAAGGACTGGGGTCCTCAGATGATCCTCCTCCAAAACGTTTGTTGTAGCTACCGAAGGCAACTTTTTCGATAAGAGGTGAAATATGTTTTTCTCCCTTGAAAAGCTTTATTGATTTTATTAAGGCAAGACCCATTGTTGCAGCGGGATTTGATCCTGCCGTTCCCATTATAATAAGGCTATTCGGTCTAACATATTTCTGTACGGCAAGACGTACGACGAAGGATCCCATACTGTGTCCCATAAGACAAAAAGGCATATTTTCTTTATCAAATTGCGTTCTTACAGCATCAGAAAATACCTTTACATCTCTTGCTAACAGATCCCATCCCCTTTCCTTTGCTATAAATCCAAGCTCGGAATCATCATTTGCGGTTCTTCCGTGACCAAGATGGTCATAACCGAAGCTAAGCCAACCGTCATTTGCCATATCGGAAAGGATCCTGTCATAACGCGCAATATGGTCCGTCATTCCGTGAACGACCTGAAAAAGTCCTTTTATTTCGCCGTTCGGTATATAAACAACACCTGAAAGGGTATGAATACCGTCAGATGACGGAACGTAAAGCATCCTTTTTTCTACCATAGTTTATTCCTCACCTTCGCTAAATTTTCTGCAAGCTTCAATTGCTCTGCGCCAGCCGCTTAAGCGCACCTTTCGTTCGTCCTCCCGCATACAAGGCTCAAAGCTTTCTCCTGCGCTGAGAAGAGCCTTTAATTCTTCTCTGTCAGTAAAGAATCCCACAGCGAGTCCCGCAAGGAATGATGCGCCTAAGGCAGTTGCCTCGGGATTTGATGATCTTAACACGGTTATTGCCGAAAGGTCGCTTTGCATCTGCATAAGTAAATTATTCGCCGATGCGCCTCCATCCACCTTTAAAAGAGATATCCTATTGGCTTCCTTTTCTCCGTATAAAGCACAGATATCTGCATTCATCGCGGAAATAACGTCCTCCGTCTGATAGGCTATAGATTCAAGCGCGGCGCGTATAATATGATTCTTTCCTACGCCTGCGGTAAGACCGAAAATCGTTCCTCTTGCGTGCATATCCCATATAGGCGCACCCAAGCCGCTGAAGGCGGGAACAAGATATACCCCCTGCGTATCATTAACCTTACTTGCAAAATATTCGCTATCCGAGGATTCGTGAATAAGCTTTAATTCATCGCGTAACCAACGTATTACGGCGCCGCCGACAAAAACACTTCCTTCAATGGCATACTCAATAGGCCGTCCCTTTTCTCCTGCCGCAATAGTTGTTAAGAGGCCGTATCTGCTCTCTACCGCGTTTTGTCCCGTGTGAGCAAGCAAGAAGCAGCCTGTACCGTACGTATTCTTCGCCTCGCCTCCTTCAAAGCAGGTCTGTCCGAACAACGCCGATTGCTGGTCACCCGCAATACCCGCAATTGTAAGCTCGGTACCCATACATTCAAAATTACCGTATATTTCACTGCTGCTCTTGATTTCAGGTAACATTCCCATTGGAATACCGAGAATATCAAGAATTGTACTATCCCACGTTCCTGTATGTATATTGCAAAGCATAGTTCTTGAAGCGTTTGTTCTGTCTGTTACAAATACCTTGCCATCTGTTAATTTCCATACGAGCCAAGTATCAACGGTACCTGCCATAAGCTCCCCTGCCAGCGCTCTTTCTCTTGCGCCGTCAACGTTATCAAGTATCCACTTTATCTTTGTACCGCTAAAATACGGGTCCAATCTCAGTCCTGTGGTTTTGCGTATATACTCTCCGTATCCTGCCCTTTCAAGCTCTACGCAAAGCCCGGATGTACGTCTGCATTGCCAAACTATGGCGTTGTATATAGGCTTACCTGTATTTTTGTCCCATACAATAACCGTTTCTCTCTGATTGGTAATACCAACCGCGGCAATCTCGTCGGGAGAAATTCCGCTTTTTGCAATACATTCCGTAAGGGCGGCATATTGATTGGCGTAAATATCCATAGGATTCTGCTCTACCCATCCCGGTTGAGGATATATCTGAGGTATCTCGTGCTGTGCCATTGAGATTATATTTGAGCTTTTGTCAAAAAGTATGGCTCTGGCGCTTGTAGTTCCTTCATCCAATGCAAGAACGTATTTTTTCATTTGCTTATCCCCCTTATATGCAGGCTTACGCATTGTATAATAATGCATCTCTTTACTATATGATATCATACAAGCGATTTTAATTCAATATCTAAAATTCAAATCTGAAATAAAGATAAGGCCTCAGCAGATAAGCTGCAGAGGCCTTGATATTTTGATTTAATCCATTTTGGACATTTCACGCTGAGCCATTACAAGACCGTAATATATACCCTGCTTTGCTATAAGCTCATCATGTGTACCAA
>JAZQLK010000063.1:0-3403 GCA_045542635.1 Eubacteriales bacterium | reverse complement strand
AGAAGTACGGCGGTCTTTTTAACCTCCGTTATGATGACACAAACCCGAACAAAGAGGACACAGAGTATGTTGATTCTATTCTCCGCGACCTCAAGTGGCTCGGTGCAGAGCCTACCGGCGGTATCTACTACGGTTCTGACTATTTTGACAAGTGCTATGAATATGCTATCAAGCTTATTAAAGAGGGTAAGGCGTATGTTTGCGATTTGTCCGCTGAGGAGATGAAGGAATACCGCGGAACACTTACTGTGCCGGGTAAAAACAGTCCATATAGAGATAGAAGCATTGAGGAAAACCTTGATTTGTTTGAAAGAATGAAGAACGGAGAATTCCCCGACGGCTCAAAGACTCTTCGCGCAAAAATTGATATGGCATCCTCAAATATTAATATGCGCGACCCCGCAATTTACAGAATTTTAAGAGCGCATCATCACCGTCAGGGTAACAAATGGTGCATTTATCCTCTTTATGACTACGCTCATCCTATTCAGGATGCTCTTGAGGGTATTACACACTCTCTTTGCTCTCTTGAATTTGAAAACCACAGACCTCTTTACGAGTGGGTAGTTGATAATATCGGCTTTGAAAAGAAGCCTAAGCAGAGAGAATTTGCAAGACTAAACGTAACTTATACTGTCATGAGTAAGAGATACCTTCGTTATCTTGTTGAAAACGGTCTTGTTGACGGCTGGGATGACCCCAGAATGCCTACGCTTTGCGGATTGAGAAGAAGGGGCTACACACCCGAATCTATTATTGATTTCGTAAGCCGCGCAGGCGTTGCGAAGGCGTATAGCATCGTTGATATCGAGCTTCTTGAGCATTGTATCCGCGAGGAGCTTAATATGACCGCAAAGAGAAGAATCTGTGTAACAGATCCCGTAAAGGTAGTTATTACAAACTATGACGAGGGTAAAAAGGAATATTTCCCCGTTTCCAACAATCCCAATGATGAAAATGCAGGTACAAGAGACCTTCTTTTCACTCGCGAGGTATTTATTGACAGAAGCGACTTTGAGGAGGTTCCTCCGCCTAAGTTCTTCAGAATGAAGCCCAACGGAGAGGTTCGTCTAATGGGCGCTTATATTGTTAAGTGTAACGAAATAATCAAGGATGAAAACGGTAAAGTGGTAGAAATCCACTGTACTGCTGACCTTGAGTCAGGAAACGGAAATCCCGTTGACGGAAGGAAGGTAAAGGGAACTATCCATTGGATCAGCGCAGAGAATGCAAAAGAGGTTGATCTTATGCTTTACGACAAGCTCTTTACAATTGAGAATCTTTCCGATATTCCCGAGGATAAAACGTATAACGATTATCTCAATCCCAACTCTCTTATTAAAGTTGAGAAGGCTCTTGTTGAAAAATCCCTTTCCGATGCGCCTGCAGGTGAAAAATATCAGTTCGTAAGAAACGGATATTATTGCAAGGATTCCAAGTATGAAAATACATTCAACAGAATAGTTGGACTCAAGGATAGCTATCCTAAAAAGTAAAATAGTAAAAAACAGGGCGAAATCCCTGTTTTTTATTGACTATTCATATTTAATATGATAAAATTGAAGAAGAAAAAATCTTAAGACAGGAGATATCCATATGTTAAGACAGGATAAAGTAAAATTTGCCCGTAGCGCAGCTGCTGACGGAATGGTTCTTCTTAAGAACTGTAACAAAACTCTTCCTATATCTCTCGATAAGGAAATTGCACTTTTTGGAATTACATCCTACAGATGCTTCAGAATGGGTTGGGGATCAGGCGATATGATGGCTCAGCCTACCGTACAGATTTCAGAAGGACTTGAAGAGGCAGGCTATAAGCTTAATTCAGACGTAAAGAAAATTGCTTTGGATTGGGCTGAGGCTCACGACAGTGAATACAGAGGAGTAAACAGAGATTGGTTTAAATGGGTATACAGATTCAATGAATTTGAAATATCCGATGATGAAATAAAAAATGCAGCTAAATCCTCCGACGTTGCGGTTGTAACCATCGGCAGATGCAGCGGTGAGAGCGATGACCTTAAGAATGAAGAGGGCTTCCATAAGCTTCATTCACAGGAGGTTGAGCTTATTAAAAAGGTATCCGAATCCTTCGAGCATACCGTATTGCTTCTTAACGTATGCGGTGTTATTGATCTTACGTCGATTGAGGGAATGAATATTGATTCTATTCTTGACGTATCCCTTTGCGGAGAGCAGTTCGGTAATGCCGTTGCGGATATCGTAAGCGGTAAGGTGTGTCCCAGTGGAAGACTTTCCACAACCTGGGCTAGAAAATATGAGGATTATCCCACCTGTGAGGGTATTGACACAACAATTATTCCTTATAATGAAGGAATTTATGTAGGATACCGTTATTTTGATACCTTTGGGGTTGAACCAAGATATCCCTTCGGATTCGGTCTTTCATATACCGATTTCAAGATGAGAGCTTACGATATAGACGTTGACGGAGCATTGGTTGATTTCTGCGTTGAGGTTACGAATACAGGCAGCGTTGCCGGTAAAGAGGTTGTTCAGTGCTATATTTCGTGCCCCGACGGAAAGCTTGAAAAGGCATATCAGGAGCTTTGTACATACGCTAAGACAGATTGCCTTGAGCCCGGTGAAAAGGAGGAGCTGATCCTTTCCTTTAATCTTACTGATATGGCTTCCTATGACGAGGAAAGAGCGGCGTATATTCTTGAACCCGGTAAGTACGTTGTAAGATGCGGTAATTCTTCAAGAAATACTCACGTTGCCTTCGTTATAGAGGTTGAAAAGGAAATAGTTTGCGTGCAGACTATAAACAGACTTGTTCCCGAGGAAGGCGCGCTTAACCTTATCAGCAAGAAGGGTTATACTCCTTATTCGTATGACGGAGAAGAAAAGGAAATTGCCAAGGCGCAAATCTTCACGGTTGATGCAGATAAGATAGAAACTGAAATTTGCGACAAATACGAGGACGCAATGCCCAAGGAGCTTGTTGCTAAAAATAACGGTAAGCTTTATACTCTTGAGGATGTTGCAAACGGAGAAGCGGATATTGAGGACGTTGTTGCTCAATTCAGCGACGAGGAGCTTTCCTGTATGCTTAACGGCGTTATTTACAGCGGTTCAGATGCAAACGCTAACGTTGGTAGTATGTCAATCAAGGTAAAGGGCGCTGCGGGTGAAATGTGGACCAGTGAAAAGTACAAGATTCCAACAAACGCTTGCGCAGACGGTCCCTCCGGCGTTCGTCTTGCTATATTCAACACCCCTGAAAGTGATGACACCGATATGGCAAAGGAAATGGTATCCTATCCTTCCGGAACCTGTCTTGCAAACTCATGGGATCTTGAGGCGGCTTACTGTCTCGGCGAGTGCGTAAGAAACGACCTGGAGGTATCCGACATTGAAGGCTGGCTTGCCCCCGGTATAA
>JAZQLK010000062.1:0-1679 GCA_045542635.1 Eubacteriales bacterium | reverse complement strand
GTAATTCCCCTTGCCATTTTAGCGAGAGTATTGCCCGTGCAGGGGGCGATCACCATAGCGTCAAGCTTTATTTTCGGTCCCAACACCTCCGCCTCCACTATACTGTGTACAATGCTTTTACCCGTAAGCTCCGTAACCTCTTCGATCAGCTCCCGAGCCGTACCGAATCTCGTATCGGTGGAATAAACGTTTTCGCTCATTATGGGTAAAATTTCATATCCCTTATCAAGCAGCCGCTTCATAGCGTCCACGCTTGATCTATGCGTGCAAAACGAGCCGCAGAATGCGTATCCTATCATATGCTTTTCTCCCCTCTTAATTCGGAAAGGGTGGCAATTACATAGTCATATATTGCTTTTCCTGCGCTTCTTGGCATAAGCTTACCCGGTAGTCCCAATGCTTTTGTTGCCACATTTTCATCATAAAATCCTCCGGGGCTTGATGCAAGCTCCATCACAAGAGAATCCTTTGCGATTCCGTCCGAAAGCTCTTTTTTTATAATTTTATAAGGCACCGTATTATAGATAAGGTCAAAACCGCCAAGTGATTTCAGCTCGCAGATCTTAAAGCCGTTCAGTAAGGCGTCAAGCCTTGACTCCTCTCTTCTTGCGTATATAAAAACGTCGGCGCAAAGGCTCTTAAGCATTGACGAAAGATGCTTACCGATTCTGCCGTAGCCAAGGACCAATGCCTTTTTCCCGTTAAGGGAGAAGTCGGTATTCTCAAATGTCAGCTTAATCGCGCACTGCGCCGTAACGTATGCGTTATCAAGGAGAAAGGATTCACTCTCGGAATAGTCAAAAATTCTTGCGTGGCAAAGGCTTTTTATTCTTTCTTTATTTCCCGTAAATATGAGAGCATCGCTTTTTACACCCGAAATTACCGTATCAAGCTCCCAATCGGAAAGCTCATTTTTGGGCGAAAAAAGCACTACGTCTGCATTTTTTGCGGAATACGGATCGCAAATTTCGCAATCGTATCCGTTTTTTATAAAAAGCTCCTCGGCGTAAGCAAAGCGCTTATCCCGTGAGATTATACGTATTTTTTCCATAGCCTACCCTTCACAAAGTATATTGAGATAAATCTCACTACATCCTATGCAAAAAAACGGATAATGCCACGAATCACGTCGGACTATTTTTTATTTACTGCAATAAGCATATTTATTGAAAATCCCTTTTCGGTGAAATTTCTTTCATATTCCGTTTCGATGTTTACGGAATTTTTATCCGAAGCGTGAAGGTCGTAGGTCTTGTATTCCAGGTCGAATTTTGAAATTTCCACCTGCTCAAGAGAAAAATCGAAAAGCTCTCTGTTATCCGTTTTGAAGTGAAGCTTACCGCCGTCAACAAGTATTCTTGAATACATTTCAAGAAAGGCGATATAGGTAAGACGGCGCTTTGCGTAGCCCTTCTTTCCCCAAGGATCACAGAAGTTTATATAAATAGCGTCAACGGAATTATCGGGAAAATCCTTAAGAAGCTCTGCCGCATCTCCGATGGCGAATCTAACGTTTCCTCTGTCAAGGTCGGAGAAATCGACCTCCTCTCCTCCAAGGACATATATTGCTCCGTCAGGCTTCTTCCATCCGCCGTTGGGAGCCATAGCTCCAAGTCCTCTGGATACGGCGTATTTTTCCGTAGCAACGGTGCAAACGTCTGCTATTTTTTCAATAGCGA
>JAZQLK010000061.1:0-2418 GCA_045542635.1 Eubacteriales bacterium | reverse complement strand
GGCAGATCAAACGTGGGTAAAAGCTCTCTTATCAATACCCTTCTTAACAGAAAGGGACTTGCAAGAGTCAGCAGCGCCCCGGGTAAAACCATCACCGTAAATTTCTATGACGTTGACGGGAAGCTCTTTCTTGTAGACCTTCCCGGCTACGGCTACGCAAAGCGTACGGCTCAGGAGCAGCTTAAATGGTCCGGCCTCGTTGACGGTTATTTTACCAAAAATCCAAATATCGATCTTGTAAAGCTGGTATGTCAGCTTGTAGACTCCCGTATCGGTTATACCAAGGACGATATTGATATGATCTCTTATATGAACCAGACGGACGTTCCTTATATAATAATCGCCACAAAAACCGATAAGCTCAACAAAACGGAGCGTGAGAAGGCGGTAAGAGCCCTTATTACCAATCCCGTTTTAAGAGAAGGGACCACGATTATCCTCTTCTCCTCCGAAACGAGAGAGGGTAGGGATGACGTGTGGAGCGAAATTATAAATTATGCGGAGAGTAAATAATGTCTGAGTACTTTATAGAGCTTCTTATAGGCTTCCCCTGTGTTATCGTAGCTCTTGTATTTCATGAGCTTGCCCACGGCTTCATCGCCTACAGGCTTGGAGACCCTACGGCAAAGAATATGGGTAGGCTGACCTTAAATCCCTTGAAGCATCTCGACCCCATAGGTACAATATCAATGGTTTTTTTCAAATTCGGATGGGCGCGCCCCGTTCCCATTGATTCAAGATACTTTAAAAAGCCGAGAAGAGATATTGCCCTGACTGCTCTTGCAGGTCCTATGGCCAATCTTTTGCTTGCGCTTATCGGCGCATTCATCTACTCCCTCTCACTCATATTTTTGAGCAAGCTTACCTTTGAAAGCGCTAATTTTCTTTATTATGTATGCTTAGCATACGCTACGCTTATCGAAACCTTTATATGGTTGAATATCGCTCTTGCTATTTTCAACCTTATTCCCCTTCCCCCTCTTGACGGTTCAAGAATCTTACTTATTTGGCTTCCCTACCGTATCTACGCTAAAATTTTACGCTATGAAAGAGAAATTGCCGCATTGTTTTTGGTAATACTTCTTTTAGACTCCCGTGTTTTCAGCGGTTTGTTCTCATACGGACTTTCCTTCCTTGTGAACCTTGTTTATAACGGTATGATGAGCCTATTCTCATTTCTTTACTGAGGTATAAAATGGAGCTGACTTACAGAATCGAACAGTTTGAAGGCCCTCTTGAGCTTCTTCTAACCCTTGTTCAAAAGAATAAAATGAATATTGAGGATATCCAGATATCCGTAATATGCGACCAATATATGGCTTATATTGAAAGTATGCAGGAGATGAATATCGACGTTTCTGCGGAATTTATCGTTATGGCATCCGAGCTTATGTATATTAAGAGCAAAATTCTTCTTCCAAGGGTAAGCGAGGATGAGGAGGACCCGAGAGAGGCTCTTGCCGCCGCCCTTCTGGAATATCAGAGAGCTAAGCAGGCGTCGGAAAAGCTGCAGAGTATGTATTCCCTTTATGCAGGCCGTATGGAAAAGGATACGGACGAGATATCTCCCGATCGCTCATACGTTGCCGACCACGATATAGGTCTTTTATCCCTCGCCTTTATGCGTATTATGAGCAGCGTCGAGATAACGGACGAGGAGGCTACGGAAAAGATCCGTCCTCTTATCAGTAAGCGTACCGTTTCCGTAAGCGAAAAGGTATATGGTGTTTTAAGATTCTTATTAAGACGCGGAGGAAGAGCCAGAGTTATCGAATGCTTTAACGGCATAAGAAACAAGCACGAGCTTGTGGCTATGTTTATGGCTATTCTTGAAATGCTTAAAACAAGCAGAATTTTTATAAAAGAGGATATTGTCACAGACGAGGGAGTTATAGACCTTGCAGACAATATATTTATTGAGCTTAACCACGATAAAATCATTGTTGCAAACGGAGAGGAACAGTAATGGAACAGCAGTTGGAAAAGGTAGATATAAACGATCTTGAAAAAGCCATTGAGGCGATCCTGTTTGCGGCGGGACATCCTATGCCCTATTCAAAGATGGGCGAGGTGCTTGGATATACGGAATCCCAGATAAGAAAGACCGTAAGAGGCTTTGCAGAAAGATATAACAGCGACAAAAACCGCGGTATTATGATGCTTGTTTTCGAGGATTCCTGCCAGCTTTGCACAAAGGAAAGCTTCCTTCCCTATATCAAGGAGGCCCTTGGTATCCGTAAGGGAGGAAATCTTTCCGCTTCATCCCTTGAGGTTCTGGCTATAATAGCTTATAACGAGCCTGTTACAAGAGCCTTTGTGGATACTGTAAGAAAGGTTGACAGCACTTATATCGTAAGCTCTCTTCTCGAAAAGGAGCTTATTGAGCAATGCGGAAGACTTGACGTACCCGGCAGACCT
>JAZQLK010000060.1:0-15485 GCA_045542635.1 Eubacteriales bacterium | reverse complement strand
GGATGAGGAAAAGACTGCGGAAAGATGGCAGATCGCACCCCACCTTCTTGAAGAAAAGTACAATCTTGAGGACGCGCTCCTTGTGGGTTGTATGCTTATGAGCCTTCAGAATAACTGCGACAGAGTAAAAATCGCCTGTATTGCTCAGCTTGTAAACGTTATAGCTCCCATAATGACTGAAAACGGTGGTGGCGCATGGATGCAGACAATCTTCTATCCATATATGTACGCATCCTTGAAGGGCAGAGGTAAAACTCTTGTATCTAAGGTTGAATGTGACACCTATAAGACCTCCAAGGGAGAGAACATACCTTATCTTTATACGTCGGCAGTTGACAGTAAGGAGGGCGAGCTTACAGTATTTGCGGTAAACCGCTCACTTGAAAGCGATATGGAGCTTGAGCTTTCCCTTGAGGGCTACGAGGACTATAAGCTCACAAGCCACAAGGAGCTTTACCATAACGACATAAAGGTAGAAAACGATAAGGATAACCAGCGCGTTTGCCCCGTATCCCGTGAAATAAGCGACACTCCCTCGGTAATTCTTAAAAAGCACTCCTGGAATATGCTTACATTTAAGAAGCGGTAACTTTAAAAAACAATAAGCTTGGCTCCCCGATGAGATGTAGTCATCGGGGAGCCCTTACTTTAACTTATCTGTTTTTTAAAAATATAACCGTCATGCTTGATACCGTCGGATGTCTTATAAACAATGCTTTCTTTTATTTTAAATCCGTTTGAAATATAAAAGCTTTGCGCCTTTAAATTATCTTTTGTTGTTTTTAGTAAAATCTGTTTCTTTTCTAACTGTTTAAAACGCCTTTCCGCAAATTCAATAGCCCATTTTCCAATCCCTTTACGGTGCATATTCGGTAAAACTGCAAGCATACTTATCCATCCGCAGGAGCTATTAAGCAGCCCGTTAAGCTTTAGCCACGCAACAGGAGCGTCATTCCAAATAATCAAGTAATTTTCTTCGTCATTGTCATTCGAATGTAACATTTCGTCAAATTCCTTTACCGAAATTTCACAACCGTGAAGCGCTGCGATATTTGAATCATATATGCTTTTTATATATCTCGCCATTTCAGGATGATTTCTTTCAGCTCGTATGATTTCTGTACTAGAATTTTCTTTCTTTAATTGATGTTTGATTTTCATTTTTGTTTCTCCTTTATAAAAAATAAATGCTCCTGATAAAATCAAGAGCATATTGTCATATAAACGGAGTCAAAATATGGACAAAACGGCAGTTGATTTTATCAATGTTAAAAAAGTCATTTTGTCCACCTCGCTTTCTTATAAGTCTATTGTTATTTTATCATTTATCTTTCGTATTGTCAATATATTCTAACCGATTGGGCGAATTTAATTAAATAATTTGTTTATTGATTTACTTGAAAAAGTATGCTAACATAGAAACGGAAGCAGTACTGATTCACAAAACTATGAGGTGAAGCAATGAAGATTTATATAGGTGAAAATATAAAAAGATTAAGGGCTGAAAAAGGAATTACGCAAGAGGAACTTGCAGACCTTCTATTTGTTAGCTTTCAAACGGTAAGTAAGTGGGAAAGAAATATTTCTTATCCCGATGTTGAAATTATTCCCGCAATCGCAAATTATTTTGGTGTTACCATTGATGAGCTTATGGGAAATTCAAAGGTAAAGGAAGAAGCCGAAATAACAAAAAGATTGCAGGAATATGAGAGATTAGAGCTTGAATATAAGGATGAGGAAAAGAATGTTCTTGCCAAAAGATCATATGAGGAATTTCCGTATGATTGGAGAATTATAAATATGTACAGGCATAGCCTTGTTTGTGGAAGAAATGAAGAGAACTATGGGGACACAAAATCAACAATCAGATTCTTGTGTAGTAAAATCCTTGATGGTTGTACCGATAATTACATCAGACAGTGCGCAATCAGCAGTATGCTTCTCATATCTGAAGCAAAGGATGAACAGGATAAATATTTATCAATGCTTAATGATGATTTTTGTGTTCTTCGAGGCGAAAAGGAGGAGGAGCTTTATTTTCAAAACGGGGATATTGAAAACGCATTAAGAGTCTGCCGAAAAAATATGAAAGAGTATCTTAATTGGTTCTTGCTCAAGCTTGACACGCTTTCAACTTATGATATGAGTATAACACAGGAAAAAAAGGAAATTGCAAACAAAAACGCAGAGCAAATAGCAAAAATATTCAACTTGAAATAATAGCAAACAAAAAAATCTCGGACCTGTCCGAGATTTTTTGTGTCTGTATGTGATTTGACAAAAAATAATTGACTGAAATAATAAAATGTGATATAATTATTTTATGAATAAACCGTAGGAGGCCAATATGAAATACAGAATATTTGAATACGACCCCGCGCTTTTGCCATATGAGAGAGATATAAATCAGCGTATGCTTAATTTTGAAAACAAAAAGCGGGAGCTTATAGGCGATGGCGGATGTCTTCGCGATTTTGCCAACGGGCACGAGTATTTCGGCTTCCACAGAGGAAACGGCGGCTGGTATTACAGAGAATGGGCGCCTGCCGCAGACGAGGTTTTCATAATGGGAGATATGAACGGCTGGAACCGTTATCAGCATAAGCTTACTCCATTGGGAAACGGCGTTTTTGAAATTTTCTTGCCCGGAGATAACGCCTTTTACGACGGATGCTACGTAAAGACCGTAATCCGTAACGGCGAAAAGATAATGGAAAGAATCCCTCTTTATATTCGCCGCGTTATGCAGGACCCCAATAATTTTACCTGGTGCGGAGTTATTTCCGATGAGCCTCAATATCAATGGAAGAAAAAGAAATTTACTCCCAAAAAGGAGCTTTGTATATATGAATGCCATATCGGCATGGCTCAGGAAAAGGAGGGTATTGGTACTTATCTTGAATTCCGAGACAATATTCTACCGAGAATTAAGGATCTTGGATACAACGCAATTCAGATTATGGCGATAATGGAGCATCCTTATTACGGCTCATTTGGTTATCAGGTTTCTTCATTTTTTGCTGCATCCTCAAAGTACGGCACTCCAAACGAGCTTAAAGCCCTTATTGACAAGGCTCACGAAATGGGAATTGCAGTGCTTCTTGACGTGGTACACTCCCACGCTATTAAAAATACCGCGGAGGGAATTAACGAGTTTGACGGCACGGTGTATCAGTTCTTCCACGAGGGAGCGCGGGGCGATCATCCCACATGGGGCACAAAGCTCTTTAATTACAATAAAAATGAGGTTATACACTTCCTTTTGTCAAATCTTAAGTTTTGGATGGACGAGTATCATTTTGACGGCTTCCGCTTTGACGGAGTAACCTCTATGATTTATCACGATCACGGTCTTGGCACCGCATTTATGGATTATTCAAAGTATTTTTCACTGAATACGGACACAGAGGCCATTACTTATCTCCAGCTTGCAACGTCGCTAATCAAGGAGATAAATCCCAACGCAATAGCAATAGCCGAGGATATGTCCGCTATGCCCGGAATGTGCCTACCCATTGAGGATGGAGGAATAGGCTTTGATTATCGCCTGGCTATGGGACTTCCCGATATGTGGATAAAGCTTCTTAAGGAGCAGAGTGACGAGAGCTGGAATATGTACCATATCTGGCACGAGCTTACAAGCCGCCGTCCAATGGAAAAGTATATCGGCTACGTGGAATCCCACGATCAAGCCCTCGTTGGCGATAAAACCGTAATGTTCCGCCTTTGCGACAGCTATATGTATACTCATATGTCACGCTTTATGAATAGTCCCGTAATTGACCGCGGTATGGCTTTACACAAGCTTATAAGAATGGTGACTATGACTCTTGGGGGAGAGGGCTATCTTAATTTTATGGGTAACGAATTCGGACATCCGGAATGGATTGACTTCCCAAGAGAGGGTAACGGATGGAGCTATTTCTATTGCCGCCGTCAATGGCATCTTACGGATGATACCAATTTACGCTATGAATTTTTAAATAATTTCGACAAGGAAATGATACATTTCATAGGTGATAACAAATTATTTAAAAAACCGTCAAAATGCGTATTCATAGACGAATATAAGCAGGTTCTTGTATATGAAAGAAACGGTCTTACCTTCGTTGTTAATTTCAGCCCCGCAAACAGCTATGAATGCTACTACGTCGAGGTACCCTCTAAGGGAGAATACAAGGTAGTTCTTTCCACCGATGAAAAGCGCTTTGACGGCTATGACAGAATTTCAAAGGAATATATCTATAAGGCAGAAAAGCACGCTGACGGAAAGTGGAAGCTTCCCATATACCTCCCTCAAAGAAGCGGACTTTGTCTTGCTAAGGTAAAAAAATCAAAGTAATCAAACAGGGAATAAAGATGAAATTAAATCAACTGTTCACATCCCATATGGTGCTTCCCGCAAACCGAGAAATAAGAGTTTTCGGAGAGGGAAGCGGTACTGTAAATATTAAATTCAACGGAATAGAAAAAACCGCCGATTTCACATCTGAAACGTGGTGCGTATCCTTACCTCCCATGGAATACGGCGGACCCTACGAAATGGAAATAATATTAAACGGTGAAAAGACCGTTTTATCCGACGTTTACGTTGGAGAGGTGTATATTTTCGCAGGTCAGTCCAATATGCAGTTTGAGATTCGAGAAAGCTCCTATCCCGAGGAAAAGTGGGTATCAAATAACAATATTCGTCTGTTTAACACATTGCGTGTGGAGGATGGAGAATATTTCTTACCCTCTCACGGTTGGGTCGCAGCCGAAAGGGAAACCGTAGGCTATTGGCCTGCGATACAGTATCACGTAGCGACGCTTCTTGCAGAAAAGGGAATTAAGGTAGGCGCAATCTCCTGCTTTCAGGGTGCTTCCGTAATTGAAAGCTGGGTACCCAAGGGAACCTTTGAGCGAGCGGGGATAAATATTCCCATAGGCGACAGACACAAGGATCACGTTGATGCGTGGTTCGGCAAGTGGAATCTTGATTCCCAGCTTTACGATTTCACCTTTAAAAATATCGCTCCCTTTTCCGTAAACGGCGTGGTATGGTATCAGGGTGAGAGTGATTCTTCAATTCCCGAGGGCAAGGTTTACGATATCGAGCTTTGCGAGCTTATAAAGGTATGGAGAAGCGATCTTTTAGACGAAGATCTACCCTTTGTAGTAATTCAAATTGCCGATTACGATGAAAGAAACGATGAGGGATGGCGTCTTGTACAGGAGGCTCAGTTAAGAGTTGAAAAAATGCTTCCAAACGTTAAAACCGTTATTTGCCGTGATGTTTGCGAAAGCGACAATATCCATCCACCGACAAAGCTTGAGCTTTCGAAGAGAGTGGCGGACGCCCTTTGTAAAATGTAATTTCAAGAGCTGCTTGAGTTTGACTTTTTTTAAAATTCAAGCAGCTCTTGCTGTATTTTGAAAATGCTCTTTGGTAAAATGAGGTTGCAAATTAAATGCAGAAAGGAAAGAAAAAATGTTTGATATGGTAAAAATCGGCAGAAGAATTGCCGAGCTTCGCAAAAACAAAAACATTACACAAATGGAGCTTGCTGATCTTATGGGAATAAGCTTTCAGGCGGTTTCTAATTGGGAAAGAGGAAATTCTATGCCCGATATATCCAAGCTGCCCGAGCTTTCGGAGCTTTTCGGAGTGAGCATTGACGAGATACTCTGTGGAAAATCAAAGGCTATTGAAGCCGCTACAAAGGGAAATCTTGTTGAAATGGTAGAAAAAGAGGAAATTTCCAAGGAGGAGCTTGCCGACGTAGTTCCTTTAATTAAGCCGGAGAATGCAAAGGATAATGCTTTAAAAATCGCTAAAAACGCCGTCGAAAGAGGTGAAATAGTAAAGGATTTCTTACCGTATATAGATGAGGATGGCGCATTCGAGCTTGCAAAAATTGTGTATAACAGCGGAAAAAGCATAGAGGAGTTTTTACCTTATATGGATGAGGACGATGTATTTGAGCTTGCAAAAATCGCTATTGAAAAGGACGATGGAGTAACATGCTTTTTGCCTTATATGGACGAGGACGATGTATTTGAGCTTGCAAAAATCGCTATTGAAAAGGATGAACCGGTAACAAGCTTCTTGTCATATATGGATGAGGATGATGTGTTCGAGCTTGCAAAAATTGTGTATAACAGGGGAGAAAGCATAAAGGAATTTTTACCCTATATGGACGAGGATGATGCTTTGTCCTTTGCAAAGGAAATTCTTTAATATACTTTATAAGTGGGCGGAGCTTATCCGCCTTCTTTATTCTTTGCGTGGGAAATTATTGACATAAAAGAGCAGTATGTGATAAAATAAAGAAAAACCGATATTAAGGAGTTACCTATGAAATACAATTTTTTAAGATTTCCCGACGGAAAAACAAAGGCTCTTACCTTAAGCTACGATGACGGATGCAGACAGGATTTGCGTTTTTCCGATATAGTTACGAAATACGGACTTAAATGTACATTTAACTTAACAGGCGGAGATGCGATTACAACTCACGAGGTAAAGGAGTATTTCCTTGACAGAGGACACGAGGTTGCCGTACACGGATATTTTCATCGCGCCGAGGGGCAGATAAGACCTATTGAGGGAATTATAGACGTTCTTGATTGCCGTCGCGCCCTTGAAGAAAGATATGACAGAATAGTACGCGGTATGGCATATCCCGATAGCGGTATTACCGCGTGGGCAAGCACAACGTCCTACGACAGAGTAAAAACTTATCTTAAGGATTTGGGAATCGTATATTCCCGCACTCTCGGCGGAGATAACGATAAATTTGCCCTTCCCACCGACTGGTATGCTTGGATGCCCAGCGCCCACCACGACAACCCCAAGCTTGACGAGTATATAGAAAAATTCATTTCAAGAGATTTGAATACGGGCTACTGCTCATCAAGAGCGCCGTGGCTCTTCTACATCTGGGGACACAGCTTTGAGTTTGATAACAAGGCAGGCGGTTGGGAGCACGCAGAGGATTTCTGTAAGAAGCTTTCGGGTAAGCCCGACGTTTGGTACGCCACAAATATTGAAATTTACGATTATATCCAAGCCTACAACTCCTTGATTTTCAGAGCCGATAATTCCGCAGTTTATAATCCCAACCTTATGACTGTTTGGTTTGATATTGACGGAACGCTTTATTCCGTAAAGCCCGGTGAAACCTTGAAGCTTACTAAATAAAGGCAATATAATTCAATTTTCGGATAGGCTTTTGAGAGATACTACAGCATCTTGAAAAGGAGATAAACAGCGTTGAAAAAGATACACGCAGCTTTGAGAAGCTTTTTAAAAACCAAAAGAAAAACAAGCTTTTTAATAATAGCTTTAATATTTCTGGTTTCTTCGATTGCGATTGTTGTTTCCAAGCTTAAAATTATGGCTGCAATACCCTTTGGATTTTCAATTATCTGCTTTATTAGATTGATAACTTATAAAAACGGAAAAATCCCTTTTATATCAAGTGATAAAACGTGGCAAAAAATGAGATTGGAATATGCAAAAGAGGAAGCTGAAGAAAAATACAAGGAATTGTCTATAAAAAACGCAACAACCTATTTTACAATTTGTGTGCTTACGTTTGTTATATGGATTGTTACCGAGATTTTGACGTTTATATTGAATTGAGTAATATGATTGGAGCTTAAAGGAGCTGATGAATTTTACGTCAGCTCTTTTATTTTATTCAATAAAACCCTTGACATGGATATGTTTTGTTGCTAAAATTAAGCGGGGTGATGAAATGGAAAAGGATTTATATAAAACGAGTAGGACTATGTACATAATAGAAGCGGGATTGGAGTATCTTATATCCATTCTTTTTGCCGACGCTTTTTTAGCAACGCTGACCTCGTCCCTCGGCATATCCGACAGTCTTACGGGAATTATTTCGTCCTTTATTTCTCTTGGCTGCGTATTTCAGCTTATCGCTATGTTTATGAGCCGCGGAAGAGCGAAGAGAACCGTAATAATTTTGAGCGTGTTTAATCAGCTATTATTTATGTTCCTTTACGTTATACCGCTTACAAGCGGAGGAAAATCCTTCAAGATAGCAATATTTGTCGTATGTATTTTTGTTGCTTATTTGGTTTACAATATTGCTCATCCCAAAAAAATCAACTGGCTTATGTCCTTGGTACCCGACGGACAGAGAGGCCGCTTTACCGCCACTAAAGAAATCATATCCTTGGTAATGGGTATGGCGTTCTCCTTTGGAATGGGTAGCGTAATAGATTACTATAAGGAAATAGGCGATATTCGTACTGCGTTTATAATTTGCGCCATAGTGGTATTCGTTCTTATGCTTATGCATACGGCAACGATGCTTCTGACAAGGGAGAAGCCTGTTGAACACGTTTTAGAGGACAGACACGAGATTTTAAACGTGCTTAAGGACAAAAACCTTATAAGAGTTTCCGTAATATTTCTGATTTGGTACATAGCAACCTATGCGGCAAACCCCTTCTACGGCACATATCAGACCAAGGAGCTTGGCTTCAGCCTTACCTTCGTTTCGGTTTTAAGTATCGTATCCGCCGTTGCAAGAGTAATTTCCTCAATATTTATGGGCTCCTACGCCGATAAGCGTTCCTTTGCAAAAATGATTCGCCTATGCTTTGGAATAGCGGCTTTCGCCTTCCTTTGCAACGTATTCTGCGTACCTGAAAACGGAAAAGTTCTCTTTACCGCATACAGAATTCTTTATTCCGTGGCTATGGGAGGAATAAACAGCGCTCTTATCAATCTATGCTACGATTACGTTTCTCCCGAAAAGAGAGTTCACGCCCTTGCGGTAACGCAGGCTCTTGCGGGACTTGCAGGCTTCTTCTCAACCCTTGCAACAAGCCTCTTGGTAGGAAAAATACAAGAAAACGGCAATTTCTTCCTCGGAATGAGCCTTTACGCTCAACAGGCGGTATCCGCCCTTGCCTTCGTTCTTACTATAGCGGTTATCGTTTACGTAAGCGTTACTCTTATTAAAAAATCAAAATCAAAAATGTAAAATAAGGCCTTACGCAGATTTGTGTTGACAATTTCAGCGTATTCCTGTATAATATATCTATATTAAAATTAAAGGAGGTAAACTATGTTACCTGAACCTCTGTTTTGGAAGGTGCATATGTACGGCTTGATGATAGGCTTGGGACTTGCCGCAGGCTTCATTATCCTTTCGTATCTTTGCAAGAAAAAGAATGTTGATGAAAAATTTTCCGATTTTATGTTTATGAACGGAGTAGCGGCGGTATTTATCGGATTTCTGTCCGGCTCGCTTTTCCAATCGGTTTACAATTATATTGAAAATCCCGATAGGGGATTTAAATTCGGCGACAGTATGACGTTCCTTGGCGGACTTATCGGCGGAGTAGTGGTGTTCCTCATTGTTTACGCGTTTATGAGAAAAAGATATACAACCCGTCTTTTTGAGGTGCTTTCAATAGTACCCTGCGTTATAACCATCGCTCACGGCTTTGGACGTATCGGTTGCTTCTTTGCGGGCTGCTGCTACGGTAAGCCTACAGAAAGCTTTCTCGGAGTTACATTCCCCGGTCACACACAGGCGGTGCATCCCACACAGCTTTATGAGGCTGCCTTCCTCTTCATCCTTTTCGGAATATTTATGTTCTTACTTTTAAAGTATGACTTCAAGTATAATTTCAACGTATATCTTATCGCCTACGGTACCTTCCGCTTCCTTTTGGAGTTTGTTCGCGGCGATCATAGAGGACAGCTTCTCGGATTTATATCGCCCTCACAGACCTGGTCCCTTTGTATGGTGCTTATCGGAATCGGACTTATATTCCTTATGAAGAAATGGTACAAGGACAAGGAACTGAAAGAAAGTAAATAAAATTAAGGACAGAGAACAGAATTCTCTGTCTTTTTTGTCCCGAAAACGCTGTATTTTATCCCCATTTCATAACTTTTTCTTTTGCCGTGATATACTGAAAATCGAAAAAAGGGTAAATCAACTCAACTGAAAATTTAGATAAGCTCAACTATCGGTTTGTGTACTTAGGAAACATTTTGTGATAAAATTAAGTAAAACGCTGAACCGATTTTAAAAAAACAGCACTATATTAACAAACGGCATTTAAGTAAGGAGATGATATATTGAAAAAAGAAAAAGCAAAGAAAAAGAGTGACAAGCTTAGCTTTGGAACGGTAATGGCTGATACCTGGTATGCTTTGAAAATGATAATGAAAACCTCGCCTATGTATATGATATTGGAGCTTACGACAAACATAGTAGGTCAGGTTTTACGTTTCTTTTCCTCTACCTACGTATTAAGATACGTTATAAGCTCCTTTGAAAAGGGCTTTGATTTCAAGACTGTAGCTATAGCCGTTCTTGCAATGCTGGCAATTCCTATGGCGGCGGATATAATTCTGACGCCCATTCAGACGATGTTTGACCTTCTTATGTTCAATAAGCTGGAAAGAAAGATGAAGATCCTTTTGGTGGAGAAGACCTCGTCAATGGAGCTTTCCTGCTATGAAACACCGGAATTTTACGATAAATACGTTCTTGCATCAAGGGATATACCATACAAGCTTTCAGGAATGGTGTGGTACGTTTCCGATTTAATCGGTACTGTTATAGGAATGATTCTTTACGGCTCGCTTTTGTTTACAATGGATCCTCTGTTTATAATTTTTGCAATCATACCTCTGCTTTCAGCCTTTCTTAAGAAAAAGGGCAACGAGCTTTGGCATAAGCATACAAACGAGGATTCGATTCAGAACAGACGGGCTCAGTACGCTCAGAGAATATTCTATTCTGCGGATTACGCCAAGGAAATGCGTCTTTCCAATGCTAAGGAATTTATGCTTGAGCGTTACGATAAGGCATCCGACGGAAGAATGGACATAGTCAAGCGCTACGGCTTCAAGGAGCTTCTTATTGATGTTACGACGTCAAGCCTTACGGAGGTAATTTCCAATCCTCTTGCAATTATGTTTGCCGTATTCCGTACCTTTGTTTCGGGAGCTCTCGGTATAGGTGACTGCGCCGTGGTAATCAACTCCGTAAACAGTCTTACGTCAACCTTTACGGGTATTACGAACAGATATTATTCCATCCACGGGGAGGCGCTTTTCTTCGAGGACTTCAAGACCTTTATGGCTTATGAGCCTAAAATGAAGGATAAGGAAAACGCCGTATCTCCCGAGAGAGGAACGATCAGGCTGGAAAACGTTTCCTTCAAATATCAGGGAAGCGACAAATACGTTCTCAAAAACGTAAATATGACTATAGGCAAAAACGAGAAAATTGCCCTTGTAGGACATAACGGAGCGGGCAAAAGCACGCTTATAAAGCTTCTTTTACGGCTTTATGACCCCGTAGAGGGAACAGTCAGTATTAGCGGAACGGACGTGCGGGATTGCAATTCAAAGGAATACAGAGGAATGTTTAGCGTAGTGTTCCAGGATTTTAAGACCCTTGCCTTACCCGTATTCGAAAACGTGCTTATGCGTCCCCGTCGGGAGGGCGATACGGAAAGGGTTACAGACGCTCTTAAAAAGAGCGGAGTATATAACAGGATAATGGAGCTTCCAAACGGCATTGAAACAATGCTTACAAAGGAATTTGATGAGGACGGAGCGGTGCTTTCCGTTGGCGAAAGTCAGAAGCTTGCCATAGCCCACGCCTTTTTAAAGGACGCTCCCTACGTTATTCTTGATGAGCCGTCAAGCGCTCTTGACCCCATTGCGGAAAGCGAAATGTACTCAAATATGATGAGGATGGGAGAAAATAAGGGAATGATATTTATTTCCCACCGTCTGTCAAGCGCCGTTTCCGCAGACAAGATATATATGCTTGAAAACGGAGAGGTTGTTGAAAGCGGTACTCATAAGGAGCTTATGGAGAAAAACGGTAAATACGCCGATATGTTCCGTAAGCAGGCGCAGAATTACATTGATTTAGAGGAGGGAGATAAATGAGCGAAAAAAAGCCTGATAAGGTTAAAATGTCACAAGCCATAAGGAATACCTCCTTTATTCTTAAAATAGCCTTTAAAGCCTCCCCGGGACTTTGTGTAATGCGTCTTTTAATGGGTCTGTTAACGGGTCTTAATCACGGTGTGAATATATATTTCATAAGTGAAATATTAAACTCTGTTGATCTCGGTCTGCCTATAGAACAGATATTTACGACTATAGGCTTTATGGCGGCGTATAATCTTGCTTATATCCTGTTTTATAACTGGCATTGGAAAATTTATAATCCGAAATATAAGCTTGATTTTATAAGAAGACTTCATAAGCGTTTCTTCGTTAAGGCGTGGGAAATGGACCTTGCCTGCTACGATACTCCCGAGTTCTACAACGATTTCATATACTCAATGCAAAATAGCGATAAGAGTATAATAGGAACTCTTGACCACGTATCAGACCTTGTTAGATGCTTTGTAGCCTCGGCTTCCGTCCTTGCGGTAATGCTTGACGTAAACTATATTGTGGCGCTGGCTATCTTTGGCTTTGCAATTGCGAATATGATTATAAGTATTCTTGAAAACGGTATTTACTATAAATACAATCTGATAATGAACAAAATATACCGTAAGGAATGGTATATCGACAGATTTTTCTCCCTCGCCGATTATGCGAAGGAAATAAGACTTACCGATATTTCAAGCAATATGATGGATGAATATCATAAGAACAAGGATGAAGAAAGGAAATATCATATACAGCAGAATATAAGGCTTACCGTAACCCGTACGGTACGTACGCTTTTACAGATCTGCGAGAATCTTTTCATAATTCTGTTTATGGCGTACCATCTTATGGTAACGGAAACGATTCTTATAGGCGGCTTTGCCGTAGCCGTAACCGCGGCAAATAAGCTTCGTGGTATGCTTTGGGAAATTCAGTACAGAATTACCCAAATGAGCAAAAATTCACTCTTTGCCGATAAGGTAAGACGCTTCCTCGAAACTACGTCTGAGATGGAGTCGGGAGATAAGATCCTTGACGAGTTTGAAAGCCTTGAATTTAAAAACGTATGCTTTGCATATAAGGATAAAAACGTGCTTGAAAACGTAAGCTTTAAGGTAAATAAGGGAGAGCGTATTGCATTTGTAGGCTATAACGGCGCAGGAAAGACCACTACCACTAAGCTTATAATGCGTCTTTACGATGTGACCGGTGGAGAAATTCTTATAAACGGTGTAAATATTAAGGAATACGATATAAGCAGCTTAAGAGAAAAAATGGGAGCGGTATTCCAGGATTACAAGGTATTTGCCGCAACCGTTGCGGAAAACGTCCTTGCCGATAAGTATACTCCAGATAAGGAGCAGGTGGTAATAAACGCACTTAATGACAGCACCTTCGGAGAAAAGCTGGGTACTCTTGAAAAGGGAATAAATACGGAGCTTACCCGTGAATTCTATGATGACGGTACGGAGCTTTCGGGAGGCGAAAATCAGAAGATCGCCATAGCGAGAGTATTTGCTCATAATAACGAGCTTATAATTATGGATGAGCCGTCAAGCGCTCTCGATCCCATTGCCGAGTACAATCTTAACGTGGGTATCGATAAAAACGCAAGAGATAAAACCGTGGTGTTTATTACCCACAGACTTTCGACCACCCGTCACGTAGACAGAATTTATATGTTTGAATACGGCAAAATTACGGAGCAAGGAAGTCATAACGAGCTTATTTCTCAAAACGGTAATTATGCTAAAATGTTTAATCTCCAAGCTGAAAAATATAAGGCTTAAAAGTAAATAATAAACACGGGGTAAAGGATTTTTCCTTTTCCTCGTGCTTTTTTCTGCGCATTTTGCCGTTTTTCTGCCTTTTTTAAGCCGCACCCAAAACGTATGCTTTGTCCTTGCGGGGACACAAAATAGTAAAATCTGTTGACTAAAATGCTTTTATATGCTATAATATTAAAAATTATGTCGCTTTGATGCTTGCCCTTTATCTTAACGGCAAGCATTAAATGCGTCAATAACCGAGAGGATTTTTATGGATATTTCAAGAGAGGCTTTTGATAGCGTTGCAGCCTTGCTTTGCGTTGGCGGAAAAATTACGGACATTGTTCCAATGACCAGCGGAATCATTAACAGAACCTTCAAGGTTACTGCGGATGTAGGCGGCACTCCTAAGGACTATGTTTTTCAACGCATCAATACCTTTGTTTTTAAACAACCCGAATACATTATGAGCAATATCGACCTGGTAACGGGACATATTTCCGAGAAGCTGGTGAAATACGGTCTTGATTCCGAGTCTGTTCTGCATTTTCTTAAAACCGCTGAGGGTGTAAATTACGTTGATGGCGAATATGGCTTTTGGCGTGCTTACGAATACGTTCCCAACAGCTTTACGGTTAACGAGTGCAACGATCTTAATAAGTTAACCTCCGCAGGTAAGGCGTTTGGTAATTTTCAGAATATGCTTGCGGATTTTGATGCGGGCAAGCTTTATGAAACCATTCCGGGCTTCCACAATACGAGAGCCCGCGTAGAGAATTTCCTTAAGAACGTGGAAAAGGATGAGTGCGGCAGGGTTAAGGAGGTGGAATACGAGATCAATGCTATCAAGGAGCTTATGCCACTTGGCGTTAAGCTTAACGAGATGGTAGACGCAGGGGAGCTTCCCTTAAGAGTTACTCATAACGATACCAAGATAAATAACGTGCTTTTTGATGTAATAACGGAGGAAGCCAAAACCGTTATTGACCTCGATACCGTAATGCCCGGTCTTGTAGCTCACGATTTCGGCGACGCTATAAGATTTGCCGCAAATAAATCCGCGGAGGATGAGCCCGACCTTTCAAAGGTTGGACTTGACATTGAAAGATTCAAGGCATTTGCAAAGGGTTTTATTTCCGAAACAGCTCACGCGCTTACGGTAAATGAAATAAAGACCCTTGCGCTTGGAGCCTTTACCATGACATATGAACTTGTGGTAAGATTTCTTGACGATTATATTTCAGGTGATAAATATTTTAAGACTCTTTACGAGGGACACAATCTTGTTCGTACCCGTTGTCAGCTTGCTCTTACAAAGGATATGTACGCAAGGCTTGACGAAATGAACGAGGTAATATCCGAGGTATCAGGAATAGAATTTTAAGGAGTAGAATATGAAAGGTATAATGGCACTTAAGGGGCACGCCCGACGCTTTGTTCTTGCGGGCTTTGACATCCTCGTATACGTAATTATCTGTATGGCTTATTTAGGAATCGACTATCTTTTCCTTGGCGAAGCCATCACACATGTAGGTAGATATTTTATTGATTCATTGATTCTTTTGGTACTTATCAGCGCCTTCAGAGTAATTTTCCGCGGTTATACAAATATTTGGAGATAAGACGGATCGTAGCCATGTCGTTCTGTGAGCCAAGGAGTTGTTCCATGGAGTTGTCTTCCTAAGACCGCTTGGCCTCCGACTTTTCATTGATTCTTTTGGTACTTATCAGCGCCTTCAGAGTAATTTTCCGCGGTTATACAAATATTTGGAGAT
>JAZQLK010000059.1:0-3529 GCA_045542635.1 Eubacteriales bacterium | reverse complement strand
AACTGTGGTAAAATGTAAAAAAATTTGGGTTCAATTGGGAAGGGTCGAAGCTCCCGACGAATACCCTTTATAAAAAAGGAGTGGAAGAAATGGAAAAATTCTTGCTTTTCGCAACAGGTGAAGGCCCTGCTACCTGGGTTGTTTGTCTTATCGGCGTTGCAGTTGTATTTGCAGGTCTTGTGGCTCTTATCGGCGTTATCGAAATAATGAACCGAGTAGTTGACAAGCTCGCAAGCAAAAAGGCTGCCCCCGTGGAAGCGCCCAAGGCTGCCCCCGTGGCTGCCGCAGCTCCCGTAGCTGTTGAAAACCGTTCCGAAATCGTAGCGGCTGTTTGCGCGGCTGTTGCAGAGGAAAACGGCACAGATATTTCGGCTATCCGTGTTGTATCATTCAAAAAACTTTAATTTTTACGTAATTTAAGAGAGGAAAAAGAAAAATGAAAGCATACAAAGTAACAGTAAACGGAAACGTATATGAAATCACACTCGAGGTAATCGACAAGGCAGACATCAAGACTCCCGCAGCTCCCGTTGCAGCTCCCGCTCCCGCCGCTGCTCCCGCTCCCGCAGCTGCTCCTGCTCCCGCAGGCGCACAGACAATCTCCGCTCCTATGCCCGGTACTATCCTTAAGGTTAACGTTGCTAACGGTCAGGCAGTTAAGAAGGGTGACGTTCTTATGGTTCTTGAGGCTATGAAGATGGAAAACGAAATTATGGCTCCCGCTGACGCAACAGTTACATCCGTTAACGTAAACGCAGGCGCCTCTGTTGAAGCAGGTACAGTTCTTTGCGCTCTTGCATAATTACGGAGGCGCGAAATGGTTGACAGTATTGTAAAGTTTCTGAACGACACCGGAGTTGCTCAGTTCTTCGTAAGTGGCGGTTGGAAAAACCTTATTATGATAGCAATAGCCTGCCTCCTTTGCTGGCTTGCTATACATAAGAAGTTTGAGCCCCTTCTCCTTCTCCCCATCGCCATCGGTATGCTCCTTACAAACCTGCCCGGCGCAGGCGTCTTCCACGAGGAGCTTTTCGCAGGCGGACACGTTCATTGGGAGATGTTCAAGGATCATAACTTCTCCGCAGGTCTTATAGATATTCTCTATCTCGGCGTTAAGCTTGGTATTTATCCTTGTATTATCTTCGTTGGCGTTGGCGCAATGACGGACTTCGGTCCCCTTATCGCTAACCCCAAGAGCTTGATTCTCGGCGCGGCTGCACAGATCGGTATCTTTGCTACCCTCGCTGCATCATCCTTCTTCTTTACCCCCGAGCAGGCGGCTTCCATCGGTATTATCGGCGGAGCAGACGGTCCTACGGCTATCTTCGTAACCTCCAAGCTCGCTCCCGAATTACTTGGTCCTATCGCCGTTGCGGCTTACTCCTACATGGCTCTCGTTCCCGTAATTCAGCCTCCTATTATGAAGATGCTTACTACTAAGGAAGAAAGATCCATCGTAATGAAGCCTCTCCGTAAGGTAACAAAGGTACAGAAGGTTCTCTTCCCCATAATCGTAACTATTCTCGTTGCTCTTATCGTTCCCTCCGCTGCTCCCCTTGTTGGCTGCCTTATGTTCGGTAACCTTCTTAAGGAATGCGGCGTTTGCGAGCGCCTTTCCAAGACAGTTCAGAACGAGCTTATGAACATTGTAACAGTATTCCTCGGTATCTCCGTAGGCGCTACCGCAACTGCTGCTACGTTCCTTAAGCTTGAGACACTTCTTATCATAGGTATGGGTATCGTAGCATTCGGCGTTGCTACCGCATCCGGTGTGCTTATCGCTAAGCTTATGAACGTATTCTTGCCCGAGGGTAAGAAGGTTAACCCCCTTATCGGCTCCGCAGGCGTTTCCGCAGTTCCTATGGCGGCTCGCGTATCCCAGAAGGTTGGCCAGGAGGAAAACCCCTCCAACTTCCTCCTTATGCACGCTATGGGTCCCAACGTTGCGGGTGTTATCGGCTCCGCTATCGCAGCGGGCGTGCTTATCGCATTCTTTGGTTAAGTGAGGTAATTTAATATGGCAAAGAAAGTTTTAATAACAGATACAATTCTCCGTGACGCTCATCAGTCACAGGCTGCTACCAGAATGCGCCTTGAGGATATGCTCCCCGCTTGCGAGGGACTTGACAAGGCAGGCTACTGGTCCCTTGAATGCTGGGGCGGCGCAACCTTTGACTCCTGTATGCGTTTCCTTAAGGAAGACCCCTGGGAAAGACTCCGTCAGCTTCGTAAGGCTATGCCTAACACAAAGCTCCAGATGCTTCTCCGCGGTCAGAACCTTCTCGGCTACAAGCACTATGCAGACGACGTTGTTGACGCATTCGTAAAGAAATCCATTGAAAACGGTATCAACGTAATCCGTATCTTCGACGCATTGAACGACCCCAGAAATATGGAGGCGGCTATCAAGGCTACAAAGAAGTACGGCGGACACGTTGAAGCGGCTATCAGCTATACAACAAGCCCCGTTCATAACGAGGAATACTTTGTAAACCTTGCTATGAAGCTTGAGGAAATGGGCGCAGATACAATCTGTATCAAGGATATGGCTAACCTTCTTCTCCCCTACGACGCATACTCCCTCGTTAAGGCTCTTAAGGAAAAGCTTAAGGTTCCCGTTCACCTCCACACCCACAACACCACAGGTACGGGCGAAATGACATATCTCCTTGCTGTTCAGGCAGGCGTTGATATTATTGACACAGCGCTTTCTCCCCTTGCAAACGGTACGTCCCAGCCCTCTACCGAGGCTATGGTAGCTACACTTGCAGGTACAGAATACGACACAGGCATTGATCTTGCAAACCTCAGCGACATTGCCGCTCATTTCAGAAAGGTAGCGGCTAAGCTTAAGGAGCAGGGCTCCCTTGACCCCAAGGTTCTTAACGTTGACCCCAACACCCTTCTCTATCAGGTACCCGGCGGTATGCTCTCCAACCTTATCTCCCAGCTTAAGCAGGCTAAGGCAGAGGACAAGTACTACGAGGTTCTTGCAGAGATTCCCAGAGTTCGTAAGGACTTCGGTTATCCTCCCCTTGTAACTCCCACGTCCCAGATCGTTGGTACACAGGCTGTATACAACGTTCTCCTTGGCGAGAGATACAAGATGGTTACAAAGGAATCCAAGGCTCTCCTTCGCGGTGAGTACGGTATGCTTCCCGGTGAGGTAAACGAAGAGGTAAGAAAGAAGGCTATCGGTGATGACGAGGTTATTACCTGCCGTCCCGCAGACCTCCTTGAGCCCGAGCTTGACAAGTACCGCGAGCAGTACGCTGATATCACAAAGAGCGACGAGGACGTGCTCAGCTGCGCTCTCTTCCCCCAGGTTGCTCCTAAGTTCTTAGCAGAGCGCGATAAGCCCGCAGTTGACGAAAACGCAGTTCGCGAGCTTTTCGTTGAAGACCTCGGTAACTAATCCGCAGGATTAACTTTCGCGTAGCGAAATCATAGCTTGCGAAGCAATCATAACTGACAAGGTCATCATAACATTGACGGAGTCAATTCATAACTAACAAAACGGACACACCTT
>JAZQLK010000058.1:0-4086 GCA_045542635.1 Eubacteriales bacterium | reverse complement strand
GGCAATACGCCAAGGGTAGCTCTGGTTACCTCCTTCGGGGATGACGCGGAGTACGAAACCAATAAAATCAAGCACGTAATATCCGTTATGAGCTCGTATCTCGCCCTTGACGGAGAAATGATGGGGCTTTGCAGATTTATGAAGTCAAATACCCTTTGTACAATTGGCGACGCGGTCAAGTGCATTACCCCCTCCGCCATTATATCAAAGGTCGAGGAAAGGCTTTATACGTCGGGTAAGGAGCTTTTACGTGAGGAATACAAGGAAATATATTCCTGTATTTTATCAAGTCCCGGAATTACCTTAAAAAGGCTTAAGGAAAAATTCCACACCGATGCCGAGAAGATTTCTTGGCTTATAAGAAATAAATACGTTATTAAAAAAGCAGAGCTTTCCGAGAGGGATAAAAGCAAGTATGAAAGTATTCTTAGGCTTGCCCTTCCCCGTGAGGAGGCTATTGACGTTTTAAATTCCAAGGGCAAGATCAAATTGAGAAGCGCAAGGCATAAGGCTATTATATCCTTACTTTGCGAAAACGGAGATATGCCCTTAAAGGAAATATACAAGGAAACGGATTCGTCAAGGACGCAGATAGACGCCCTCCTTGAAAAGGGGATCGTATCAATCGAAAAAACCGTCGTATCAAGGGATCCCTACGCTCTTGCCAAGGAAACGAAAAAGAAGGAAATAGTTTTGAGCGAGGATCAGAAGAGAGCCTATGACGAGATAGAGGCTCTTTACGCCACTAAAGAGCCAAAGGCTGTACTCCTTCACGGAATTACGGGAAGCGGTAAGACCAGCGTTATGAAGGAAATGATTGACAGAGTCATTTCCGATAACCGCAGCGTTATTATTTTGGTACCGGAAATTTCCCTGACTCCACAAACCGTAGCCACCTTCTGCGGATATTACGGCGACAGAGTTGCGGTTATACATTCCGGGCTTTCCGCAGGAGAGCGATTTGACGCTTACAGAAGGATCAAGGACGGAGAGTGCGACGTTGTAATAGGAACACGCTCTGCGGTTTTTGCGCCTCTGCAGAATCTTGGTATGATAGTGATCGACGAGGAGCAGGAGCATACCTACAAGTCGGATGTAAGTCCGAAATATCTTGCTCACGATATAGCAAGATACCGTTGCGCTCAGTCGGGCGCCCTTATGCTTCTTGCATCGGCGACTCCGTCCTTTAATTCCTATTACAAGGCGTTAAGCGGTGCTTATACTCTTGTAAGGCTTACGAAAAGATACGGAAGCGCTACCCTGCCCGACGTTGTGATTACGGATATGCACCGAGAGAGAAACGCAGGCAACGCAAGCGTTTTCGGCAATAAGCTTTACGAAATGCTATGCTCGGTAAAGGATGAAAATAAGCAGGCAATACTGTTTCTTAACAGGAGAGGATATCATTCCTCCGTATCCTGCACCGAGTGCGGTAAGGTAATTGAGTGTCCCAATTGCTCCGTTGCTATGACCTATCATTCCTACAAAAAAATAAACGAGGAAATAAACGCGGACAACGCTTATGAAATTATGAGCGGAAGCGGAGTTTTGCGCTGTCATTACTGCGGATATCAGACAAGGGTTCCGAAGCAATGCCCCGACTGTAAGGATGGGCATTTTGAATACGTGGGCTTCGGCACGCAAAAGCTTGAAGAGGATATTGAAAGACTTCTTCCGGGTATAAAGACCATTCGTATGGATGCGGATACCACAACGAAAAGATCCTCCTACGAGGAAATACTGTCCTCCTTTCTGAATAAGGAGGCGGAGGTTCTCATCGGTACGCAGATGGTTACCAAGGGGCATAATTTCCCCTCCGTTACCTTAGTCGGCGTAATGCTTGCGGATATGATGCTTTATACGGGAGATTACAGAGCAGCGGAGAGGACCTTTTCAATGCTTACTCAGGTAATAGGCAGAGCGGGCAGAGCAAATGACAGGGGAATTGCCGTAATACAGACCAATTCGCCCTCGGACAGAACAATACAGTATGCCGCTACCCAGAATTACGAGGAGTTTTACAAAAACGAAATTCTTATAAGACAGTCCTACGTTTTCCCACCCTTTTGCGATATATGCCTGCTTACGGTCTCGTCTCCTAATGAGAGCGAGGTCACACGTAAGGCGGACGAGGTATTAAGAGCTATTAAAGGGGAATTTACAAGCATAAACGCGCCTTGCGTTGCATACGGTCCCTTTGAAGCGCCTATATACAGGTCTCAGGGAAGATACAGAAAGAGAATAATGGTAAAATGCAAGCTTACGTCACAGGTAAGAGGCATTTTCGGTAAGATATACGCGGATATGTCAAGGGGCGGGTCGGGAGCCTTCTTATCCGTTGACTTTAACCCGACTAATCTTTGATTAAGGAGATAATGAAATGGGAGTTATCCAGATAGTTAAGGAAGCAGATAACGAGGAATTTTTGAGAAAAAAGAGCAGAGAGGTTACGGAGATCACACCCCGTATCATCACCCTGCTTGACGATATGATAGATACTATGAGAAACGCCAACGGCTGCGGACTTGCGGCTGTACAGGTGGGAGTTCTCCGCCGTATAGTGGTTATTGAGACCGAGGAGGGACTTTTCGAGCTTATCAATCCCGTCATAGTTAAAAAGTCGGGATGTCAGGAGAGCGCCGAGGGATGCCTTTCCTTACCCGGTAAATGGGGACTTACAAAAAGACCGAATAAGGTTACCGTAAGATATATGGACAGAAAGGGAGATACCTACGAGCTTACGGGAGAGGGACTCCTTGCAAAGGCGATCTGTCACGAGGTAGACCATCTTGACGGAATTCTCTATACCGACAAGGTTATAAGAATGTTAGGAGAAGACGAAATATAATGAGAATACTTTTTATGGGTACACCCGATTTTGCCAGAGTTAACCTTCAGGCGCTCTGCGAGGCGGGTATGGATATTGTGGGTGTAGTTACCCCCCAGGACAAGCCCAAGGGCAGAGGACTTACTCTTACCCCCTGCGACGTAAAGAAATACGCCCTTGATATGGGCTTACCCGTATATCAGCCCCTTACACTTAAGGACGGGGCGTTTCTTGACACCTTAAAGGAGCTTGACCCACAGCTTATTGTGGTTGTGGCGTACGGAAAAATTTTGCCGAAATACGTCCTTGACTACCCCGAATACGGATGCATAAACGGACACGCCTCCATTCTTCCCGAGTACAGAGGCGCAGCCCCCATACAAAGAGCCATTATAGACGGTAAGACGGAAACGGGCGTCAGCATCCAGAGAATGGATGTAGGACTTGATACGGGTGACGTAATATGGGTAGAGAAGGTTGAAATCGAGGAAAACGACAATTTTGAGGCGGTACACGATAAGCTTGCCTGCGCGTCCTCGGTAGCTCTTCTTAAGACCGTTAAGCTTCTTGAGGACGGCGAAGCCACGTACACTCCTCAAGGGGATGAGTACACCTACGCCGAGAAGATACTTAAGGAGGATTGCTATATCGATTTCAGATCCTCCGCAAAGGAGACGCATAACAGAATAAGAGGACTTTCACCAATTCCCCTTTCGTTTACGAAAACGGCGGAGGGTAAGGTTCTCAAAATAGTTAAGGCTCACGTTTCCGATAAGAGGGGAAGCGGAGATACGGGGGAGGTTATTGCCCTCGATACGTCGATCCACGTTAAGTGTGGGGACGGCGTTATTGCTCTTGATATCGTTGTTCCCGAGGGAAAGGGAAAAATGAACGCAAGGGACTTTATTAACGGAAGAAAGATCGCCGTAGGAGATATTCTCGGCTGAAAAGGCAGCGATATGACTGCGGAAGGGAGGAATTATGGATAATCCGAGAAGACTGGCATTTGCATCCTTGGTAAGAGCCGACGCCTTGTCAAGCTATTCCAATATTGAAATAAATACGGTTATTTCAAGGTCGGATCTGAATAAAAAGAATGCTGCGCTTTATACCGCTCTTTATATGGGTGTTACGGAAAAGCTTATGACCCTTGATTACGCCATAGCTCAGTATTCCTCCGTGGAAATTTCCAAGCTTGATATCGAGACGAAGAACGCATTGAGGCTCGGCTTCTATCAGCTTATGTTTATGGACAGAAT
>JAZQLK010000057.1:0-4633 GCA_045542635.1 Eubacteriales bacterium | reverse complement strand
AGTTTTCCTGTAAGCCATCCAGTCCATAATCCTCCCACACATCCTCATGTAAATTCGCTTGCGTAGCTTTTCAGAAAGGAAAAATTTTCTTCCGCTATCTCTCTTTGCTCCTCGGTTTCAAGCATTGATATATCAAAGCTTTCAAAGGATTGCTTTTTTATAAGACTGCCGAAGCCCGTGCCATCAAGCATCTTGTCTATGAGAGATCTTCTGTAGCAGGCGCAAAGGCGGAAGCCGTCGTAGCCCGTATCCTTACAGATATCACATTCATATGGAAGCTCAGTATAGTCTTTATCAAAGCCAAGCTCGCAAAGCAGAGCAGCCCGTCTTTCCTGGAGCGCAAGGTTTTTATCCCTTATAGTCTCAATTCTTTCCTTAACGTTTGTCCTTATCCCGAAGGTCACGTCGGTAACCTCCTTTAAGGTTTGGGAAAGTGATATATCGATTTCCTTTATTTCGGGGCAAAGGGAATATACCTCTTTAAGCCTTGCTTGACGGACAGACTCGTTTTTTGCGCGCTTCTCGGAAAAGTCGGAAGCCACCTCTTCAATTATTTTTTTGGGAAAATTCATTTCTTTGCCTCCTTTCGTGAATTTTTGAGAAATTCCTTGCTTCTTTCAAGAGCCGCTTCAAAGAAATCATCGGTATCGAAGGTGGACATAGAAAGCTTTTCCTTCCGCTTTTTCTCCGCGCTTTCCACGTCCTCAAGCGTCTTGTAACCCAAGGTAATCCAGTTTTCAATAATTCTCGAAGCGTAAGCTACTGAAATTTTACCCGTGTTATTTACGGTAATATCGTACGCCTTTTTAATAAGCTCCTCGGTGATGCCGTAATTTATCCAGAGCTGAATTTTTTCGCTTTCCTTTTTGGAAAGGTCACGGGTACCCATACCGAAAATAGCCCTTACCTTATATTCAAAGGATGATTTGTTCTTCCTGTCAGCAAGGTGCTTTTCAAGATCGCAATACGTGGAAATCCCGTCCTCGTATAGGCCCTTTGCGGTTTTTCTTATGTACGCCCAACCGCTTTTCTCATTTTCAACGCAATGGGAAATGAGAAGCAGAATATAATCGTCGGACAGCTTGAAATAGTCCTTAAGATAGATTACGTTATTGAAGTCAACGGGAGTAAAGCTCTTGCCCATAATGGTCTGACATTCGTCAAAGAGGGAAGCCACCCTTTCGTTTTCCTCCATAAATTTCTTTATCTGCGCGCCCGAATAGGTGGGTACCTTGTTGGATACGGAAACTACGGGAGTGTAGTCCCTCATTCCCTCAACGGTGATGATTCCCGTCTTATTCCAAAAGGCTATGGATCTTAAAATATCGCTTTCGGAAAGGCCCGTCTTGCTTGAAAACGACTCTATAACGGAGTCAAAATATTCAAGATACTGGGGACAGGCAAAAAGATTTATGATAAAGCATAAATCCTCCTTGGTGGCTGTGTGAGCAAGCTCCGCAACCTTGGTAGGCAGATTTATAATTCCGCCGTTGTAATTTACAGTGATTTTCATTTTTTCTCCGTCATGTCAAAATATGTTTATAAAGTTATGAGGGATATGCGTTTAAGCTCTCGTCGCCTCTTACTCCATCTAAAAATTCATAGTAGCCCTGTGAGCCTATCATCGCCGCGTTGTCACCGCAAAGCTTAAGCTCGGGAGCGTAGAATTCCGCGCCGAATTTTCTACATTCCTCGGTAATACCCGCGCGGATGTGGGAGTTTGCGCTTACACCGCCTGCAAGAACGATTTTCTTGTAGCCCGTTACCTTAAGGGCTTCACCCACCTTCTGTCTTATGGCGTCAACCACGGTTTTTGTAAAGGAGGCGGCAATATCCGCTTCGTTAAGAGCTTCGCCCTTCTGTCTTTTCGTATTTATGTAGTTGATGACCGCGGTTTTAAGTCCGCTGAAGGAGAAGTCAAGACTGTCCTTTAAAGCGGGGGAGGGAAAGGATATTGCGTTCTTATCTCCCTTAGATGCAAGGATGTCCATTGCGTGGCCTCCGGGGTAGGGCAGACCCATAACTCTGCCTATCTTGTCAAAGCACTCACCTGCCGCATCATCACGGGTGGATGCGATTTCTTCAAGGGACGTGTATGATTTTACGTCAAAGAAGGAGGTATGTCCTCCCGAAACCACAAGGGCAAGGAATGGGGGCTTAAGCTCCTTATGGCTTAAGTAATTTGCCGCCACGTGTCCCTTAATATGATCAACGGGAACCAAAGGAATACCGTTTGCGAAGGCAAGGGACTTTGCAAAGCTTACGGCAACCAAAAGAGCGCCGATAAGACCGGGGCCGTTTGTAAC
The DNA here is from genome assembly GCA_045542635.1 of Eubacteriales bacterium. Classification (GTDB taxonomy): domain Bacteria; phylum Bacillota; class Clostridia; order Oscillospirales; family CAG-272; genus RGIG2000. The sequence continues at coordinate 2,327 of JAZQLK010000057.1, read as the reverse complement.
CGCGATAGCGTCTATATCCTTAAGAGTAACTCCCGCCGTATCAAGGGCTTCATAAGTGATTTTTGAAATAGCCTCCACGTGGGCGCGGCTTGCGATTTCAGGCACAACTCCGCCGTAAAGGGCGTGAATATCAACCTGGGACGCTATAATATTCGATTTGATTTCTCTTGTATCCTCCGACATTTCAAGAACCGCGCAGGCGGTTTCATCACAGGAGGATTCAAAGGCTAAAACGTACATTTTAAAATACTCCGATTAAAATTCCAAATTCATTAAAATTGCATCCTCTGTGGGGAGCTTATAGTGGTTTTTAGACACTCCCACGGGGATGAATCCAAAGCTCTCATATAGCTTTATAGCCACGGAGTTGGATTTTCTTACCTCCAGCATAAGCTTTACGGAGCCACCTTCACGGCAATAGCGTATAGCCTCGTTAACAAGGGCCCTTCCAATGCCCTGACCTCTGTATTGGGGGTCAACGCATACGTTTACTATTTCCGTTTCGTCAAGTACGGTGTAAAAGCTTATATATCCTACGAGAATATTTTCCTTCTTCGCCGCCAAAAAGCGCCAGGACGTGTTTGTAAAAAGCTCGTTTAAGGCCTTTTCCGTAAAGGGAACGGAGAAAACCGTCCTTTCAAGCTCGGCGACACGGCAAATATCCTCTTTTACCAATGGCAAAATTTCCGTTTTACTCATATCAGTATCCGAAATTGCCGCTTAAGCTATCGTCATTATCGATCCAGTCGGTAACAACTATAACGGTATAGTCATCCCTTGTATTTCTTATAACGACCTTTGATATGCCCGCGTTTATGATCATACGCTTGCACATCATACAGCTGTTGGTTCCGCCAACCACGTCGCCTGTTTTGGGATCGGTGCAGCAGAGATAGAGGGTGGAGCCCAGCATCTGCTCACGGGAGGCGGCAATTATTGCATTGGCCTCAGAATGCACGCTGCGGCAAAGCTCGTATCTTTCGCCTCTGGGAATACCAAGATTTTCTCTCATACAAAAGCCGATATCGGAGCAGTTCTTTCGCCCTCTCGGCGCTCCGTTATAGCCTGTTGAAACGATTACGTCGTTTTTTACGATTATTGCGCCGTATCTCTTTCTTAAGCAGGTGCTTCTTTCGGATACGGTCTCGGCAATATCGAGATAGTAGTTTTCCTTAGACACTCTTTCCATTACTTATAACCTCATTTACCGTTATTTTGGGGAACGCTGAAATCGAATACTACCTTGCCGTCCTCCAATTTAAGAACGGCGTCAAAGCTCTTTCCGTTTTTGGAAATGAAGCCTTGGATCTTACTTGTTCTGCCTGTTGACAGAAGCATTCTTACATTCGATATTGAAATTGTCCTCTGACAAATTGTTTTTGACACGGAAAATTTACATCCGTTACGGAAATTTGAGCATCCGTAACCGAATTTTGTACGTATAACCTCTCCGTCGCAGAGGGGACATTTACCTGCGCTCTCGCCGTAAAGTCCAATATTTGTATCCGTTTCCACGGACACGTCCTTGGAGCGGTCGAATACGGAGCGTATCTCCTTTTCAACAAGGTGTACGCTGTCGGAAATGGAGCTTTCACCCCTGTAAACCTTCTTTAATGACTGACCCATCTCGGAGGTCTTGTACTTATCCATTATAATCCCAAGCTGGGAAAGAGAGGAGATAAGATACTCTCCGTCGGGCAGTATATAGTAGGAATCCTTTTTCAAGGATATATAACCGCTTGTGCAGGCATTCTGGATAATACCCGTTCTCGTAGCCTCCGTACCAAGCTCAAGACCCTCAAAGATAGCTCTGTATTCCTCGTCGTCGTTTTCGTCGGCGGTAGCCTTATCCTCCTTGAAGGGATTCTTAAGGTAATTATTCAAGGTTTCGATAGTGTAATGCTTGGGTGGAGTGGTTTCCTTTTCCTGGGGAAGGAAATTTATATTTACTATGTCACCCTTTTCAAGCTTGGGTAAAATCTTGTCCTTTTGAGCGTACTCGTCGAATTTCGTCCAACCGGGCTCAAGGATCACCGTACCCTTAAGGGTGAATTCCTCAAGGTCGCCAACGCCTATTTTGATTTCACTCCTTTGGATTATGCACTCCTCGGAGCAGAATACAGCCACAAAGCGGCGGAAAATAGCGGTGTAGACCTTCTTTTCCATATCGGAAAGATCCTTGGGATTGGGAATCTTGTAGGTAGGAGTAAGAGCAGAGTGGGACTCTATCTTGGAGTCGTCGAATATGCTCTTTGAAAAACGGAACTTAACGAAGTCGGAGGCCAAGCGGTCTTAGGAAGACAACTCCATGGAACAACTCCTTGGCT
>JAZQLK010000056.1:0-2677 GCA_045542635.1 Eubacteriales bacterium | reverse complement strand
GATAGCGTCTCTCATACCGCCCTGAGCGGTTTTTGCGATAATGGCAGAGCCCTCCTCGCTTAAGTCGATTCCTTCCTCGGAGGCAATGTACATAAGCCTTTCGGAAAGGTCGGAAATAGAAATGCGTCGGAATTCAAATCTCTGGCATCTTGAAATGATAGTTGCGGGAATTTTGTGAGGCTCGGTGGTTGCGAAAATGTAAAGCACGTGCTCCGGGGGCTCCTCAATGGACTTTAAAAGAGCATTGAATGCGCTGTCGGAAAGCATATGCGCCTCGTCGATTATATACACTCTCTTTTTAAGCATTGCGGGGGTGTACATTACGCTGTCGCGAAGATCACGGATGTAATCGACGCCTGTATTTGTGGCGGCGTCCATTTCCATAACGTCCGTTGCGTTACCGGAATCAATGGCAAGACAGTTTTCACACTCATTACAGGGGTTGCCGTCAACGGGATCAAGACAGTTTACAACCTTGGCAAGTATCTTTGCACAGGTGGTTTTGCCCGTACCGCGTGAGCCTGCAAACAAATAAGCGTGGGAAACGGAGTTGTGAAGAGCTTCATATCTTAAAATTGAAGTAATATGCTCTTGTCCCGAAACGTCGTCAAACACTGACGGACGGTATTTTCTGTATAAAGCCTGATGCATTTCCGCTCCTCCTTAATTTCTTTAAAAAAACAAGCTGTCATATAAGATCATACACCTAAAATTCGAGCTGCCCTTACATGCGCAAACCAGTAACGTTTGCTCGGAACAAGCGCCCTTGCGGCACATCTTCAAAACTGCTTAGTGCTGCTTGGTCCCCCACCTGACACGGTTCACAGCCGAAAATTGCGCAAGACTCATTCGTCAACACATCCATTAAAGGCGCTGACCACACAAAAACAGTCCTCAGATTAGGATTCACCCCTGCATATAGCGGATTTCAGGTACAGGGCACCGCTAACGCCCCAGCTAGTATGACCTTATATCACAACTTGTTTTTTATTTAATTTTATATCTTTAATAGTATATCATATAATATATGCAAAGTCAAGTGCGCTTTCAAAAAATATTATACTTTTTAAAAGTTTGAAATATACAAAAAAGATTATGCGCCACCGCATAATCTTTTTTGTTTTAATATTTAGTCGTCAAGGTAATCGTCGTCGTCATCATCGTCGTAATCATATACGTCCTCGTCGATGTCGTTTACGGTTTCATCCTTCTTGGCAGGTGCGCTTTCAATCGATTTATTTTCGTTTTTATCCATAAATTCTTCAGGATGTGTCTTTGCGTAGAGAAGCTCCTCGTGCTTGAGCATAACCATAGTATTATGTCTTTCGTTCTCCTCTGCAAGCTCCTTAGCCTGCTGCTGCTGCTCAATAAGGTTAGCAGCTTCAACCTCAATAGCCGCGCTAAGGAACGTTTCGTTTGAGTAAATATCCTTGTTTTTAAAGAGCTTTATATCAGATGGCAGATTCTTTTTCTTAAGCTTATTATCAAGAATTCGGGATACAATATAAGTAATTACCGCAAAAAGAGGAACACCGATAACCATTCCCACAAAGCCGAATACGTGGGAGCATACGGTTACGGAGGCGATAACGCCGATAGGCGTAAGACCTGTTGTAGCGCCAACAATATGGGGGTTTATAATATTGCCGTCAATCTGCTGAAGAACGAGAATGATAGCAACGAAGATAAGCATTCTGATAGGACCGTCCGCAATAAGAATAATAAGAGCGGAGGGAATGGCGCCGAGGAAGGGGCCGAAGAAGGGAATGATATTTGTAATACCAACCAACACACCGATGAGGGCTGCAAATTCGTATCCCAAAATGGAAAGAATCACAACTACGATTGTTCCGACAAGAAGCGAGTCAAGAGCGGCGCCCATAAGGTATCTACCGAAGGTCTTATCGGTATATGTCGCAAATTCGCAAATACGGATGTATATTTTCTTGGGGAATATTGCGCAAAGGAATTTACGTATTTTAGCCGTCATAGAATGCTTATACATAAGGAAATAAACCGAGAGTATAAGACCGATTACAAAGTAAATTACGTGCTGAACTATGCTAACGCCCGTATTAAAAATAATAGTTGCAAACTTTGTAAAATCAAGGTTTTTAATAAAGTCTGTAAGAGTGTCTACTATCTTTTGGAAATCAATAATAGCGATATTGATCTTCAAGTTATTAAGAAACTCATTCAACCAATTTTGGGCGTTGGTAAGATACGTTCCTATGTTATTGGCGAGCTTTGTGAAGTTATCGCCGAAGGAAGGAATAAGAGAGAATACGATTATGGCAATTACACCGAAGAATATGATGTAAGTAAAAATAAGAGAGAAGGTTTTTCTAAGCTTTGGATGAGGTTTTTTCTTCTCCATAAAAGCAAATACGTAGGTGTGTAGCTTTTTATAGATAGGGTTACAGATGTACGCTATAACGAAGCCGTAAATAAATGCGGTTACAGCGGATATAAGATTGCGAACGTAAGTCCAGATATTTTCAATACCGTTAAGGACAAATATCAGCGCAATAGACAGTATAATAACCCAAACTGCATAATATGCAATAGACGCATATTTTTGATTTTTGAATTTTTTAAACATCAGCGGTCTCCTATGAATAAATACTTATATTCATTTTATATTATTTTGGTTAGTTAGTCAATAGAAAAACAAAAA
>JAZQLK010000055.1:0-2469 GCA_045542635.1 Eubacteriales bacterium | reverse complement strand
ACCGCTTGGCCTCCGACTTGAACGTGTACCTCTGTTCCGTATTTTGTTTCATACTCGTTCTTCTTCGCTTGAATGTCTTTTTTAATTTCAATATCGCTTTCACGACGCATACATACAATTTTGACATTTGTCAAAATATATTCAGCGTTGTACCACGAGCCAAGAGTAAGAAGCATATCCGTACCGCACAAAAGATAAATCTCATCATTACCTTCGTTTTTGAAATACTTAACAGTATCAGCCGTATAGCTTTTACCTTCTCTTTTAAGCTCAACGTCGGAAATCTCGATCAATGGAGAAATTTCCGAGAAAGCAAGCTTACACATTTCAAGCCTGTCCTCTCCGCTAACAGTTGATGAACGTATCTTGTGTGGAGGCGTGCTTGTGGGAATTACGTACATTTTATCAACGGAAAAAGCGTTTAAAAATGCTCGGCACGCATTCATATGTCCAATATGCGGGGGGTCAAAGGTACCCCCATATATACATATCCTCATCTTATTTTACTTAAATCAATTTTTCTGTTCTTTTCCTGGGATGACACCCTGAAAAGAACTATTTTTGTTCCTATTGTCTGTACAACCTCTGCGCCTGTCTTCTCCGCAATTTCGGAAGCGGTATCCTTCAAGGACGTAGGACAGGTTTCAAGAAGCTTGATTTTTATAAGCTCTCTTGCCTCTAAAGCATTTCCGAGCTGAAAACAAATTTCATCACTGATTCCACCCTTGCCAATCTGAAAAATAGTTTCGAGATTGCTTGCAAGAGATTTTAAATATGCTCTCTGTTTACTTGTCATTTTAACACCTTTGAAAGCTCATTTATGAAATGGCGCATTGCCACTCCTCTATGGCTTACCTCGTTTTTCTTTGATAATTCAACCTCTGCAAAGGTCTTTCCAAAGGGCTCATAGTAGAATAACGGATCGTATCCAAAGCCTTTATCTCCGCATCTTTCACGAAGGATCTGACCGTAACATTCTCCCTTTACAACAAAGTCAGAGGTATGATCGGGAAATACGCAGGCTATTGCGCATACGTATTTTGCACTTCTGTTAGTTTCGTTTTCAAGCTTTTTAAGGATAAGATCGTTATTATCTTCATCATCTCCGCCGGAATATCTTGCAGAATATATTCCGGGCTCTCCGCCAAGGGCGTCAACGCAGAGTCCCGAATCGTCCGCAACACCTATATAGCCGTACTTTGCGGGAACGGAGGCCTTAGCTATAGCATTTTCTTCAAAAGTAGTGCCGTTTTCCTCGATTTCTCCGTATACTCCGATATCGTCAAGGGACAAAACCTCAACATCTGTATTCAAGGAAGCCTTTATCAGTCCCTTAAGCTCGTGTATTTTCTTTTTATTTCTTGAAGCAAGTACAATTTTTACCATAATTTACTCAAACAACGCGTTAATAAAGTCGTCCGCGTTGAATTTCTCCATATCGTCTATTTGCTCGCCGACACCAATAAATTTAACGGGAATATCAAGCTCCTTCTTGATTGAGAACACAATACCACCCTTTGCCGTTCCGTCAAGCTTTGTAAGTACAAGACCCGTAATATTTGCGGCATTCTTGAATTCCTTAGCCTGATTTATCGCATTCTGACCCGTTGTGGAATCAAGCACAAGCATTGTTTCTCTTGATGATTCGGGAAGCTCTCTTGTAATTACCCTGTCGATCTTTGCAAGCTCGTCCATAAGATTCTTTTTATTATGAAGTCTGCCTGCGGTATCAATGATAAGCACATCTGCCTGACGCTTTTTAGCGGCGTTTATTGCGTCAAATACAACCGCCGCAGGGTCTGAGCCCTCAGAGTGCTTAATAAGATCTACGCCCGCTCTCTTGGTCCATACCTCAAGCTGGTCGATAGCCGCAGCTCTGAAGGTATCTGCAGCCGCAACAACAACCTTTTTACGCTCTCTCTTGAGAGAAGCTGCTATTTTACCTATAGAAGTAGTCTTTCCTACACCGTTTACACCTATAATAAGCACAACTGTAATATCATCACAATAGTTGATATCCTCTCCGTCACCTATCATTCCGTGCATAATCTCCTTAAGAAGGTCCTTAACCTCGTCAGAGTCCTTAAGTCCTCTTTCCTTGATTTCATATCTTAAGGTTTCGAGTATTTCCTCAGTGGTATTTATTCCAACGTCTGCGCAAATCAAGATCTCCTCAAGCTCCTCCATAAGATCCTCGTCTATTCTACGAAGATTCTTAAAAAGATCGGCAAAGGGCTTGAACAAAAGATTTTTTGTTTTCGCAAGACCTTTTTTTAATTTTTCAAAAAATGACATAATAATTATCCTTTATTTTGTTGCAACGGGCTGTGCAAGTATTTTTTCCTTGCCGACGCTGTTAACGTCCATTGTAAGTACCTTTGAAATACCCTTCTGGGGCATTGTAACACCGTAAAGACGGTCTGCAATTTCCATTGTACCTCGACGGTGAGTAATTACAATAAACTGTGT
>JAZQLK010000054.1:0-4434 GCA_045542635.1 Eubacteriales bacterium | reverse complement strand
TGTCATACGTAGGCAATTTTTAATAACAAAAGGTCAGAGAGTCTCCGACCCTTGTCAAATATCTTACGCTCTGATTTCGACGCTTATCACCTTGGATAATTTCTTTGTAGTTGATTTTGCAACCTGCTCGATTTCAGCGCCTGTAAGAGTCTTTTCACCCGAACCGATTACAAGTCGGATTGTAACGGATTTCTTGCCTGCGGGAATCTGCTTACCCTTGTACTCATCAACGAACTTAACGTCCTTCAAGAGTGAATCATCGGACTTCTTCGCCATAATTGCCCCGTAAATATCAGCCCACTTGGTTTCGCAATCAACGAGGAAGGAAAGGTCGTATTCGTTCATAGGGAATTCGGGAAGGCGGGCGTAACGGTTGGTTCTTGACTTAAGAGGAACGAGAGCGTCCATATCAAGCTCTACGAGAACTGCGGAAAGCACCTTGATACCGCAAGCCATAGCCGACTTTCTTGAAAGCAATGCAAGGTCGCCTATTTTCTTGCCGTTTAAGCAGATGTTTAGCCAAACGGTTTCGTCAGCCCAATAGGGCTTCTCTGCCTTTTCAAAGGTAAAGCCCTCCATATGAGTGTATCTGGGCATCATACCGATAACACCCTTGGCGCGACGGAAGAGGTCGCCTATATTTTCGCTCTTACCAACGAAGGCGCATCCGAGATGCTTTCTCTGATAAGGAAGCTTTTCGTTGGGATATCCCTCCTTATAATCGGTGTCAAGGAATATCTGCGCTTCCTCGAAGATATCAAACTCGTCAAAATTACGCTCGTTCTTAACGATAGCCTTACAGATATTGGGAAGGAGTGAGCATTTTACGTAGCTTTCGTTAGGTGATGGAGGAGTTGCGAGAGCAAGGATACCCTCTGTTGAAGGCATAATTGCGTGTACAAACTCGTCCGTCATCCAAGGATAGGTAAATATTTCCTGCATATTGCAACGGAACGCAAGATACTCCTTGATCTTACGAACCAAATCAACCTCCAACTGATTGATGGCGCCGTCAAAGGTGGTTGTAATTGAGGTAGGCTGGAAGTTCTCATAGCCGTACATACGGGCTACCTCCTCCATAATATCCGCCTTAATGGAAACGTCGCCTGTGGAACGCCACGTGGGAACTACAATATGCATCTTATCGTCTGTAAAGGTAACCTCATAGCCCATTGTTCCAAGCTTATTTGCAACCACGTCCTGGGGGATTCTCATTCCAAGACGGCGGTCAAGCCATTCAAGCTCTACGTCGATCTCCTTTTTTTCAAGCTTCTTTACGTAGAGGTCCTTATATGCGGTAACCTTCATTTCGGGATAAAGCTCTGCGAAAAGCTTCATAGCCATAGATACAGCCTGGTCGCAACGCTCGGGGTCTATGGCCTTTTCGTATCTGGATGAGGATTCGGTTCTGTTATCGTAGCGGAGCGCCGTTCTTCTGATTCCGCGGGACTCAAAGTTAGCGCACTCGAAGATTACGCTTTCCGTTTCGGGAAGAACGGAGTCCTTTCCTCCGCCCATAACGCCTGCAAGTCCTACCGCTCCCTCTCCGTCGGCAATCACGAGATCGTCTGTGGAAAGGTGAAGCACCTTATCGTTAAGAAGCTGAAGGGTCTCACCCTCGTTTGCCCGTCTTACCTCGATATGGTCGATGATGTGGTTGGAATCGTATACGTGGGTGGGCTGACCCGTAGCAAGCATAACGTAGTTTGTAATATCAACAAGAGCGTTGATGGGACGCATACCAACGCGCCAGATTCTTGTTTGCATCTTGAAGGGGGAGGGCTTAACGGAAAGTCCCTCTACCTTAGCTCCGATGAAACGGGGACATCTGTCCGTATCCACTATTCTTACGTCGTACTCCGTGTCAACGGTAGGCACGTATGCATCGAATTTCTTCAAGGGGAGATTATAAAGCGCCGCAAGCTCTCTTGCAATACCGTAATGACCCCAAAGGTCGGGACGGTTGGTCATTGACTTATTATCTATTTCAAGAATGATATCGTCAAGGTCAAGGGCGGTTGCCAAGGGAGTACCTGCCTCTGCGCCAAATTCTGTGATATCCATAATTTCGTGATCGTCCTTCAAGGGGAAGAGGTCCTCAAGACCTACCTCTGTGGATGCGCATATCATACCGAAGCTTGCAACACCGCGAAGCTTGGTGTTCTTGATTTCAACGGGCTCGCCCTCACCGTGCCAGCGTACCATTGCGCCGGGGCAAGCAACCACTACCTTCATACCAATTTCAAGATTGGAGCCGCCGCATACGATATCCTTGATATCGCCGTTTCCGATATCCACCTTACAAACACGGAGCTTATCCGCATTGGGATGGGGCATTACCTCCTTGATCTCACCAACGATGATCTTTTCAAAGCGCTCCGCAAGGCTCTCTGCTCCCTCAACCTCAACCGTTGACATAGTAAGGTCGTAGGAAAGAGTCTTTAAATCCATATCGTCGGGAATATTTACAAAATCCTTAATCCAATTAAGTGATAATTTCATTTTCTTTTCCTCCTTATTTGATTCGCTTCCGATTATTTGAACTGCTTCAAGAAGCGAAGGTCTGTGCTATGGAAAAGACGTACGTCGTCAACGCCGTAGCGCATCATTACAAGTCTGTCAAGACCGATATTTACGTAGAAGCCCGTGTATTCGTCGGGGTCAAGTCCCGCGGAACGGAGCACGTTGGGATGAGGTGTGCCGCCGGGCATAATCTCAATCCAGCCTACGTGCTTACATACGCTGCAGCCCTTGCCGCCGCATACAAGACATCCCATATCGATTTCGAAGCCGGGCTCAACGAAGGGGAAGAAGCCTGCTCTCATACGAACGGGAACGTCCTGACCGAATACCTTCTGAAGGATGCTCTTTATCATAACCTTACCTGCGGTGTATGTAAAGTCCTTATCTACGATAAGCGCCTCATACTGGAAGAATGCTCTTTCGTGACGGGCGTCGGTTGTTTCGTTTCTGTATACTCTGCCGGGATATACGAATCTGTAAGGGGGCTTGTGTGTCTGCATATAGCGTACGCTATCGCCTGTCAAGTGGGGACGGAGGCAGAGCTTCTTATTTGCCTCGCCTGAGTCGTGACCTGCAAGCCAATATGTGTCCATACTTTCTCTTGCGGGATGGTTGGGGGGGAAGTTAAGGTTATCAAAAGCGTAGTATTCGCTTGTGATTTCGGGTCCTGAAAATACCTCAAAGCCCATAGAACGGAATGCGTCGTTCAAATCGTAGCACATCTGTGTAATGGGGTGAAGACCGCCGATTTTAGGCTCAAAGCCGGGGATGGTGCAGTCAAAGTCGGAGGAAATTTCCGAAGCCTTAAGCTTGATCTCCTCGCGTCTGCCCTCTATCTGCTCCGTAAGCAACGCCTTTACGTTGTTTACCGCCTTACCCATTTCGGGACGGAGTGAAACGTCGAGCTTAGGGATTTCCTTAAGAAGCTCGGTAACGCTTCCCTGCTTACCAAGCAACGCGCCCTTGATTTCCTGTAATTCGCCTTCTGTCTTGGCGTTCTGAATCTTCTCTGCTCCTTCACGGAGAAGAGCTTCTAACTTTTCTTTCATAATATACTCCTTAAGATATAATAATCAGTTTTTTTGAGTGATAAAATCAAAAAAGCCCCTGATTTCTCCTTTGAGAAATTACAGGGACGGAATACCGTGTTACCACTCTGCTTCGCTTACCTTTCACAAAATAAGCCTTAATAGGTGTACCACCATACACCCTGTCCGATAACGGTGACTGCCGGTAAGGTCTACACAGCCTACGCCTTCAACCCACAACTTGTAAAATGAATTCGCCGTCATCAAGCTACTGCCTCACACCAAACGGCAGCTCTCTTGAAGCCCAAAAATACGGTTACTGGTTTTTACTCAAGCGTTTTTCAAAATAACAAGAACATTTTATCAAATCTTTTTTCGTTTGTCAATAGATATTTGTTAAATAATATAAATAAAGGGGAAATCCGCAAAAATCGGATATCCCCTTCAATTTGATTTTAATTAAAGACCTTGCTTTTCAAGTATCTCCTTAATAACAGGCTCGATCCTCTGCGCCATCAGATGGAAGCCGTAATCGTTGGGGTGGATCCTGTCGATAAAGCAAAGCTCCCTGTCGGGGCAATCCTTAAAGCAGGCTTCTCCGTCTATAAAATATACGTTTTTATCTCCGCTCTCAACGGCGTTTTTATAGGTTGCGTATACGGCGTCGCGACGGGCGTATTCGTCCTCACCGTAAACCGCATAGGGGCGTGTCATCATAACCACGGGTACGTTGGGATGCTTCTCCCTTATTCTTTTAAAGAATGGCTCGTGAGTTTTCCAAAGATGCTCCGCCGTGGGGGCGTTATGGTCGTAATCGTACACGAATACGGACATAGGCAAACTGCAAATATATGTGGATATGCTCTCTTCCCCGCGTGCGCTA
>JAZQLK010000053.1:0-7058 GCA_045542635.1 Eubacteriales bacterium | reverse complement strand
CCGCCTCCGTGCATACTTGTATCCTGCTCATCTCCTACCGTACCTATCATTGGGTCTATATATCTTGCATTATCCATAATAAAACTCCTTGTGAAATGTCATATCAGTATTTTACCACAAATATACTTCTGTGTCAATTTGTACGTATTGTATAATTGAGAATTTTTTGTTATAATATAGCAACTAAAATAAAGGAGGAAATATTATGAAGCTAATCGCTAACATTATCTGGATGATATTCGGCGGAATACTGACTGCTATTGCCTGGCTCTTCTTGGGAATTTTACTTTGCATCACCATAATCGGTATTCCCTTCGGTAAGCAGTGCTTTAAGGCTGCAAGACTTACTCTTGCACCCTTCGGTAAAAAGGTTGTTTCTAATTTTGGTAAACACCCAATAGCAAACATTCTCTGGATTCTTCTTTTCGGCTGGGAAATGTCTCTCGGTTACCTGTTCGCAGGTATAATGTGTTGTTTGACGGTTATAGGTATTCCTGTTGGACTGCAGTCATTCAAAATGATGCAGCTTGCCCTGATTCCATTCGGCGCTGATGTTAGATAAGTTAAAGGCTGTCGTTAATACGACAGCCCCTCTTTTATCCATTATCATTATATTTATTACTCTGTTAATACATATGTATACAAGCCTCATACTATGAAAATTCTTTTACATCCATGTGGTTTGCTCCGTGTATTTTATTGTATATCTCTCAAGATGTATGGTTTGCTTTGTAGATCATACATTTTACGGTAAATTGCGTTTTGTTCAATTAGTTCTGTATGACTGCCGTATTCTATTATTTTACCTTTATCTAATACAACAATCTTATCAACAAGCCTTGATACTGCAAGTCTATGGCTTATAAATAAGGCTGTTTTATTTCCGGATACTGTTAAAAAGTCCTCATATATTTCACTTTCTGTCTTTACATCAAGCTCTGCGGTTGGCTCATCAAGAATCATAATAGAAGAATCCTTATAAAGTGCCCTGGCAATCGCTACCTTCTGCCCTTCGCCACCTGAAAGCTCCACACCGTTTTGGGAAAAAGCCTTTGAAAGAAAGGTGTCCATTCCATTGGGAAGGCTGTTAATCTTATTCTTTAACCCGATATAGTCAAATATACCATTAAGCTTATCCTCCATATATTCATTTCCCAAAACAATGTTATCCTTGATAGAAAATGCAAAATTGCTGTAATCCTGGAAAACTGCTGAAATCAAGCTGTAATATTTTTCATTGGGGATGCTCCATATATCAATTCCGTTTACTGTAATTTTCCCTTCTGTCGGCTTATAAAATTTACACAGAAGCTTAATTAAGGTGCTTTTCCCGGAGCCATTATATCCTACAATAGCAAGCTTTTCTTTATCGGATATTTTCAAATTTATTTTATCTAATACCTTTTTCTTTGCTCCGTCATATACAAACGAAACATTCTTATATTCTATTTCGACATTTGTAAAATTATATGTTTTTATATTTGTATCAGTAGAATTATTGCTAAAGCCCTCCAAGTTAACGCTTTTTAGCCGTTCTAAATCCCTTACACTTAACATCTGTCGACTATAATTCCCTATTTGCGTTGACAATAGCGAAAGAGATGAAGTCAACAATACAATTGTCGAAAAATACAGTGTAAAATTTGCAACCGTTATTTGACCCCGAGAATATTTTCCTACAAGAACAAATAACACAACAAAAGATTGAACTGCCGTTAATAGAGATAAAACAATCTCAAAGCCGCTATAAAGCTTAAAGTCCTTATACTGCATTTTTACCATATTTCCGCGGTAATGCTTCATCTTATCTATAAACCAATTCTGTAGATTATTTACTCTTATTTCCTTTTCTGCTCCTTGATCAAAATACGAAAGACCCTGTAAATAATCTATTGCTCTACTATTTTTAGCATCTGTTATCCTTACTCTTGACATATGTCTGTAACGTATAAACGTAAACAGCATTTTGAACGCAAGTACAACACAGACAGTAACAAAAAATACAGCATCAAGCCTTGCAACAATGACAGATGCTCCTATAATAGTTATTACGTTGGAAATAATCTGTTGAAACAACGACAAGGACGATGTTAAGCCCTCCGCATTTTTTGCCATGTATGCTACATCCTTACAGGATGACCTTTCTATATCCATTATAGTAAGACTCATTAGAGTTTCACCTATATCTAGTCTTAGCTTTTTTGCAAAGCTGTCCGCATATATATAAGTCTTTCTTGACACAATTTCGTTAAATACGTTAAGACAAAGCAAAGCGCATATGTACGATATTATGAAATATACTATTGCTGTTCTTTCGCTTCCATCCGTCATTTTTTCTATTATAAGCTTTGGTGCGTATACATAAAGTAACGGAAGAATTGAGTTGATCATAATTTGAGGTATCATCCATAATAAATATCTATATTCATATCTAAATATTATCCTGATTATTTTAATGGGTGTTATAATAAACGATTTCATTTTTAATTCTCCGTTTGATAATATTTTGCCTGAGATGAAAACAGCTCCTTGTATATTCCGCCCTTTTCCATAAGTTTATTATGGCTTCCCGTTTCCGCTATTGTTCCACCAGAAATAACAAAAATGCAGTCACAAAATTGCGTGGAAGAAAGCCTGTGGGATATAAAAATAGCGGTTTTGCCATCCGATATTTCGGATAATTTTAAAAAAAGATTATATTCAGCCACAGGGTCCATTGCAGATGTCGGTTCATCTAATATGAACACAGACGGTTGTTTATAAATGGCTTTCGCTATTGATAGCTTCTGTCCCTCTCCACCCGATAGCTCAACACCTTCGTCATCTAGAGTTTTATAAACACTTGTTTCCGCTCCCCTTGGAAGCTTGTTCACTGTCTCCAATATTCCACTTTTCTTCATGCTCTCTGTAAGACGTGCTTCATCTGCATTCCCGTCAAATATTATATTCTCCCTTATTGAGTATGCAAATAATTTAAAATCCTGTAAAACTATACCAATAATTTTTGAATACTCACAGTACGGAATATTCTTTACATCCACCCCATTTAATCTTATTCTACCTTCTGTTGGTTCGTACAATCTGCAAAGCAGCTTTATTATTGTGGTTTTACCGCTGCCGTTCAAGCCGACTAACCCTATCCGTTCTCCTTGCTTTATTGTAAAATTTACGTTATGCAATATTTCTCTTTCCGTATTGGGATAAGTAAACGAAACATTTTCAAATGAAATCGTTATATCGCTTAAATCTATATCCGGCATACGCAAAGCATTGCTGCTATATAATCTCTGATTCTCTTTAACAAAATCATTATATTTTCTGAACAGATCTGTGTATTTCAGAGTGTTTTTAATTTTTCCAAGAACATTAAATGATGCAATAAATACATTAACAAACAATGTGGTGGCACCAAGCAATATTGTATATTCTCCTAAGCTGATAGCGGAAACAAAAACCTGATAGGAAAAGTATAAATACATAAGCCCCGTTTGAATTACGGTTACGGCAATTTTAATATAATTAAGCTTGGATTTTTTACCAACGAGTTTTATGTACTTTTTTATTTGCTCGTTTTGAAGAAATGAATATTTTGAGTTAATGTATTTATTTGCTCTGTTTATCCGTAATTCCTTGGAATATCTGTTATCGGACATAACCTTGTACAAATAATCAAGCATTCTGTCCTCGTCCGCTTTATCGTTATTGAACTTAAAATCAAGATTTTGTATCTTTAATGAAATAAAAATAGACATTAAAGAAGATAAAATTACCACTAAAAGAAACAAAGGACTCAAAGCTGAAAAAATATATACAACGCTTAATAATTGAACCGCATAATTAAAAAGCTCTCCAACAGGATATAAAAACCACGCAGGGTGGGATATCATAGACCTTTTTTTAAGGTTTAACATACTTCCATCCTGCGCGTAGTGATAATCTATACATACGCTATTCTTGGCGTAATCCAATTGCAAGGAATCGGATGATTTTCTCATCACGCAGTTATCTATATATGTTAGTATATTAGACAATACTGATATCAGCAGGTTTGCTGATAAATACAAAACTACCACATATACAATTTCCTTGTTATCTTTTTTACTGACGAGCGCATCCAAAATTATTCCAATACCAGATATATTTATTATTGGTAAAAATGCTGTAAACAGGGATTTAAGCAACACAACTATTAGGAGAGGTTTATTTTTGCGCCAAGCGTATGAAATAAGATATTTGAAGTTTTCAAAATAATTTTTCATGTATTACCCTTTCTCTTTCATTCGCTTTTCCCACGCTTTTACCATTCCTGTTCTCATAAGCTCAAGGGCATCCCAGGGTAAAACGCCTTCCACAACCGCCGCCTCAACTTGACTTGTAAAATAATCGGCATATTCTATAAGAATACTTAAAAATCTATAATCCATTTCGCCGTCAAGAATTTTTTGGAAAATAACCACCTTGGACTTACTGTCAAGAAATGGCATAAGTCTTGTTAAAAGCTCATCGTCTATTTTATCAAGCGAAACATTTTCAAGCAGCTTAAGAACGTTTTCTTCATTTAAAAATTCGGAAAGCTCCACAAGACTTGTTATATCTATTCCCTGCTTTATAAGATTTTCAGAAAGCTTACCAAGAACGCTTGGCTTAAGTAACGGAGCAACTCCAATAATATCCTTAATATCACCGACCACAGTATCGGTTTTTCCGTCGGCAACGCTTTCAAGTATCATTGACTCTGCTTTTGTGGGTTCTCCCGAATTTATAAGCTCGTCAAGGCTCACACCGAATATTTCGGAAATAGAAATAAGTATGCTAACGTCGGGAAAGCTATCGCCAAGCTCATAACGCGATATTGCCTGTCTTGTTAAGTACAGCTTATCCGCAAGCTCCGACTGTGTCATATCCGCATTTTTACGGAGTCTTGATAAATATCCTCCGAATTTTTTAGTATCAAACATAAAATCACCACCCATAAATAGTATAACACCGTTTAATCATTTTGTCGAGCAATGTTTGATTGCGGATAAATTAATACCGACAGCAAAGATGCTGTCGGTATATAACGTTTATTTCTGATTATCGCTTTTCACTACGCACATTGCTGGCTTAAAGCCATTTTCCACAGGCTTAAGATAGTTCATTCCATAAAGCTCATTTACCACACTCTGAGCAATATCTAGACTATGAATAAAAGAGCCAACATATTCCGCATGCTCCTTGATATGAACCGGGGCAAAATCTGCCATTATTTCTGATGCTATCTTAGTTACCTTTTCGCCAAGATTATAAAGAATACTTATGCTCCTTTCAAGAATTTTTTCTAAATTCTTATATTCCTCATATGTATATACAGGAAAATTCGCCTTTCTGTTTTCAACAAAGCCATAAGCATCAAGTATCTTTTTCCACTCGTCGGGAAGATATTCAAAACAATCAACCGCAGTAGCAACTAAAGGATCTGTAAAATTCGAAGAAAATTGCTGAGTTTCCTTTACTTGACCAAAGTTCATTGCTATAACAGAGCCTCTTTTGTCATTTGACAGACATCCGTTGTAAATACCCCTGATTTGCTCTAAATCGTTTTTAGGAGTGCTACCTATACACCTTCCCCATACTACTCCTCTTCCGCCTCCACCGTTTACAAGGGAATACGGCCCATTTTCCGGTAATTTGCCTGTTATTTTTTCTCTGCTCGCAATTGCAAAATGAAGCGCAAGCAATGTTTTATTCCATCTTGTTTGATTTTCATTCTCAAATTTCTTTCCATACTCAGTTGCAAATTCATCTTCAATTGCTGAAAGCTCTATGGCGGCATCCTTTATAATGCTTTTGACTTTATTTGATATAGTCTTTTCGCATTCACAAGTAAAGATAGGGATATTTGTTATATACTTATCCTTATTACACACGAGATACTGTCTTTCAATAAGTAGCTTTAGTTCATCCTCAAGATATGTCACACTTACTCCAAGTTCAACGCTAAGCTCCTGTATGGTTACCGGGGTATAATATGCAGCAAGAAGGATATTTCCTTTTATCTTTCTGTTTTTAAAATCCGAATATTCTTTATCATCTCCCCCTTTAGTTCCCCAAAAATCTATTTCAAAATTTATGGGGTTATAGCTTTTTTCTCCGAATAATCTATCCATTTTCATTCCCTCTCTGATAATTTTTCTTGCGCGAAAAAGATAATATTTTACCATTTCAACGCTGATATTAAGAATTTTTGAAATTTCAGAACAGGAATAATCTTCAATATAGAACAAAACCGTAGTTTTTCTGTAATTGCTTGAAAGTAAAGAAAGCTCCCTTCTTAAAAGGTTTATTTCTTCCTTATTTATTACTTCATCAATTAACGATTCGCTTTCTCCAAGAATACTTTCATTAAGCTCAATAAAATTATTTATAGGCTTAACACTTTTACGAAGATATGTTTTGTATGTGTTCTCCGCTATTTTCCACATAAACGCATAAAAGCTCTCTTCTTTTTTCAAGCTGCCGGCAGACTTAATAATCTGGTATATAATATCACTTGATAATTCCTCTGCCTTCTGCACATTCGAAAGTCTTGTTAAAGCAAATCCGAAAATAGATTTCATATTTTCGGTAATAAGCCTATCAAGCTTGGTTCTATCCATATGTCTATTCCTTTCTGTATTCAAGGGCCCTTTGTCTATATAGTAGCGGTACGATGTATTCGGTTAAGTAGTTTTTATATTTTATCATAAAATAAAAATTTTTGCAATACAGAAGGGCATCGGTTTAGCGACGCCCTTCTGCTCATAATGAATTATGAAAAGGAGAAAAAGAAAATTTATCTCATACAGTTGCCTTTTGAGCAATTGTCGAGAACAAAGGATTGACAGTCTACGCATTCGCAAACTGTAGGGTCTGCCTCGTGTGTGCCAACGTTGATCTTGTCAAGCACGCAGTAATCAGATGTTTTGTTATGATGAGCGCATGATTTCACTGTACAGTGAATGCTCTGGTTAGGCTTCTTTTCCATATAACTCTCCATGAAACTATTATTGAAATCATTTGATTTCACACTTATTTTT
>JAZQLK010000052.1:0-6373 GCA_045542635.1 Eubacteriales bacterium | reverse complement strand
TCACAGAACGACATGGCTACGATCCGACTTATCAATCTTATTGACAAGGCTGTAAAGCTTCCCGGTCTTAACTTTGTTAACAGGGTACTTGGCGCGGTGATAGGAGTTCTTATTTCCGTTACCGTAATATGGGCGGTAAGCGGTATTGCTACTTTAGTTGTAAACTACGTGGGACCCATTGCTCCCGAAACGATAAATCAGGATATAATCGACAACTCGGTAATTCTTAAGATGTTCAAGGATTCCCGACTTACGGAAAAGATTTTATCCTATATTCAATAATTCCGTTGCTTTACGGAAGCAGTAAAGGAAACTAACCGAAATGGAAATGTGCGCAAGATGCAAAAAAAGACCGGCTACGGTCTATATTATGAAGCTCGAAAACGGCGAACAGAAGCAGGAGGGACTCTGCCTCGTTTGCGCTAAGGAGCTTGGTATCAAGCCTGTCAATGATATGATGAAGAAAATGGGTATCAGCGACGAGGAGCTTGAAAATATGGAAAAGCTTATGGCGGATATGATGCCTGTGGGCGAGGACGATGACGGCGATGACGACGATGACGCTCCTACCATTGACTTTGGTAAGCTTATGCGAAACGCAGGCTTTATGAGCGGCAAGGAAGAGGACGATAAAAAAGATAAAAAGAAGGAAAAGGGCAAGAGCGGAAAGAAGGATGACCGCCGCAATCTCAATACCTACTGTCACAACCTTACCTCCGATGCAATGAATGGCAAGCTGGACAGAATAATCGGCAGAGAAAGAGAGCTTGAAAGAGTAATTCAGATACTCAGCCGCAGACAGAAGAACAATCCCTGTCTTATCGGCGAGCCCGGCGTAGGTAAGACCGCCATTGCGGAGGCGCTTGCTCAGCGTATAGTTGACGGAAGCGTACCTTACAAGCTCAGAAACTGCGAGGTGTTCCTCGTGGATCTTACCGCCCTCGTTGCGGGAACTCAGTTCAGAGGACAGTTTGAAGCAAGGATAAACGGACTTTTGAAGGAAGTCAAGGAAGCTGGAAACATAATTCTCGTTATTGATGAAATTCACAATATCGTCGGTACGGGTAATTCCGAGGGCAGTATGAATGCCGCAAACATCCTTAAGCCCGCTCTTTCAAGAGGTGAGATACAGGTTATCGGCGCCACCACTATGAAGGAATACCGCAAATATATCGAAAAGGATACCGCCCTTGAAAGACGATTCCAGCCCGTAAAGGTTGACGAGCCCTCCATTGACGAGTGTGTTGAGATGATCAAGGGTATAAAGCAGTATTATGAGGAATATCACGGCGTGAAGATCAGTGACGATATTGCCCGCGATGCCGTTGTAATGAGCGAAAGATATATTACGGACAGATTCTTACCCGATAAGGCAATCGACTTGATCGACGAGGCCTGCTCCCACATAGTGCTTCACAACAAAAACATAACGGAGAGGCATTTGCTTATAGAAAAGCTTGCTTCCATAGATACTAAAACAGAAAATCTGAACTCGAAAATTACCGAGGAGGGCAGAACCCCTACGGAAAACGAGTACAAGACCCTTGCGGAATATAAATCCGAGCGCTCCCTTCTCCTCATTGATAAAGAAAAGCTTGATAAGGAGTGCGAGGGCATCCATATGACCAAGGCGGATCTTGCGGGTGTTATCGAGATTTGGACCGGCATTCCCGCTACAAGCATCTCCGAGGATGAATTCGAGAAGCTTGCGGAGCTTGATGCAAGAATCAAAGAGAGAATAGTGGGTCAGGACGAGGCGGTAAGTGCCGTTGCAAGAGCCATTCGAAGAAACCGCGCGGGAGTGAGCATAAAGCGCCGTCCCGTATCCTTCGTATTTGCGGGACCTACGGGCGTTGGTAAAACCGAGCTTGTAAAAACTCTCGCAAACGATTTGTTCACCTCTCCCGATGCTCTTATAAGACTTGATATGTCGGAGTTTATGGAAAAGCATTCCGTATCAAAGATTTTAGGAGCCCCTCCCGGATACGTGGGCTATGACGAGGCGGGACAGCTTACGGAAAAGATAAGAAGAAGACCCTATTCCGTAATACTGTTTGACGAGATCGAAAAGGCGCATCCCGACGTTTTAAACGTGCTTCTTCAGATCCTCGATGAGGGAAGAATTACCGATTCCCAGGGAAGAATGGTAAACTTTGAAAACACGGTAATAATTATGACCACCAACGCAGGCTCGGGCATTTCCTCCGCCCCTGCGGGATTTGCAAGCGAGGAAAGCAAGCAGGAAAAGGAAAAGACCTTAAAGGCGCTTTCCCAGTTTATGCGCCCCGAATTTATTAACAGGATAGACGAGATTATCACCTTCCGTTCCCTTGACGAAAAGGATTTTGAAAGAATTTCCCATATTATGCTTAAGGACCTTAAGGACGCCCTTTCCGAAAAGGGTATAGGCTTCAAGTATACGGACGCTGTATGCTCCCTTGTTGCGGAAAAATCCTTCAGCCGTAAGTTCGGCGCGAGAAATATGAGACGATATATTCAGACAAATATTGAGGACAGATTGGCAAACGCAATCATTTTTGAAAATAAGGCTCCCATAATAGCTGCCGCCCTTGACGTTAAGGACGGAGAGCTCACTCTGCAGTGTATTTAATCATTTCTTACAAAAAGAACGGTGATTTCGCCGTTCTTTTTAACATTTTACACATATAATTGTTGAAAATGCCTTGAAATTTTAAAAACTGTATGCTATTATAAAGTAGTAAAGTTTTATTCTTTTATGAAAAGGAGTTACATAAATGAAAAAGTTTGTGTCATTATTACTTGCCCTGCTCCTCGTTGCGGCTATGTGCGTTCCCGCATTTGCCGAGGGTAGCGATCCTCTCGCTCCCGCCCCCGCGCCGGAGCTTACGGAGAAGCCCGCATCCTTGGGTACGGCGTTTTCCTCCGTTGAAAATAAGGAAAATCCCGTTGTTAATATAAACGACGGTAACGAGGATACGTATTGGGATGCCCCTCTTGATTATGCGGGCACCGTAACCTTTGGCCTTAACTACGGCAAGGAAGCGAATATATTCCTTTACGAGGTAAATATCCTTGTTGCTATTAACGAAACCGCAAACGGCGGACCTGCTTCCTATCAGCTGGAGCTTTTCCGTAATAACAGATGGTACGTTGTGGATACCCTTACGGACGCTGATTGCGTTCCCGTTGGATACGACAGCTACGAGGAGGCTACCGCTTCCCAGGAGCTTGTTAAGGGAAGAATCAATTTTGTTTTTGACGAGCCTGTTTACACTCAGCAGGTCAGAATAACCGTTACTGACGCTCAGAGCAACTCTGCAGCGCCCAAGGTATACGAGCTTGATTTCGTAGGTAAGGTTTATAACAATATCGCTCTCAACGGAGAAGCGTATTGCTCAACCTTTAAGCACTACGAATGGACTCCCCCTCACACCGCTATTAACGGACAGGATTTTGATGAGGACTGGCACGGCTGGGAGCCTCAGTATCCCGAGGTTGAATTCGGCTCTGTTACGACCGCAGGCTTCAGCGGTGAGTATTTCGGTATCAAATTCACTAATCGCGAATATTACGAGGTAAACGAGATCGTTCTTTATATGAGCTTGCATAACTCTGCGGCTAACCCCAGCTGGGGACCTCAGGATACCAAGTATGACGTAGAGGCTCTCGTTGAGGGCGTATGGGTGAAGATTGCGGAATTCCACGATTCCGACGCTGTTCCCCGTGACTACACGGATTACCAGCAGGCTATGGCTAACGATACCGGCGAATATCATATTCCCGCATTCTATACCATCGTTCCCGATACTGTTGTTACTACAAACAATATCAGAATCACAATAAGCGAATTTGCTAAAAACTATAACGGCGACGAATCCCTTGTATTCCCCTACCTTTATGAGGTAAGAGTATACGGTGAGCTTGGCGAGATCCCCGATATCGAGCTTCCTGAGGGCGCTGTTCTTTCAAATAACGCTACGTCAAATTCCTACCCCTACGCATCAAGCTCCGCCTTCGGTATCTACCCCTTCCTTTCCGTTGATAACAACGGGGGCACAGGCTGGATGCCCGGTGAAAAGACCGCAGGTCAGACTCTCGGCGTAAGATTTGACAAGACCTATACCATTGACGATATCTATCTCCAGCTTGGGGACGCCTCCTTCAGCGCGCCCTTCAAGGTAGAAGCTCTTGTTGAGGGCTCCTGGGTCAAGGTTCTTGACGGAAACGTAAACGAGTGCGCAGTTCCCCTTCCCGAGGGTGTTACCTCAATAGCGCAGGAGAAGACCTTCGTTATCAATCCCGTTGAAACCAATGAAATAAGACTTGTATTTACCGAGGCTCTTACAAGCGTTCCCGAGGTAAGAGAGATCGGCGCCAATATCGTAAGCTCCATTACGGGCTTCATCAAGGACGGCGCAACCGTATCCTACGTTCAGAACAGCTCCAACAGAATTAACGGTATAAAGCTCAGTCACAAGGAGACCTTGAACAGAATCGATATCGACTTTGAGGAAAACGAATATTCCGGTAAGTATTTTGTTCAGGCGTTTGCGGACGGTATGTGGAAGACTGTTTTCGAGCAGAACAAGTACTCCGAAAGCACCTTCTCCCACGAGATCTACGTTGAAACAGACGAGCTTCGTATCACCTTTGCCGATGAAAATACGGCTCCTTCCATCGAGGGCGTTACGTTAAGCACCGTAAACTACTCAGGCGACGTATCAAGCTATACTGAGATCAACGCTACCTTTGATACGGTCTCAGACAGATCCTACAACGTTGTTTACGGCAAGACCTATAACGTAGACAAGGTTATAATCGACCACGGCGCGTCAACCGCCAATATTCCCTTCAAGATCGAGGGTATGGTTGACGGCGGTTGGGTTACAATAGTTAACTCCAACGTTAATTCCGCAACCAAGGTGTTCAAGATGGATTCAAAGACCATAACGCAGCTGAGGATCGTTTATAACGCTACCTCCGAGGAAATTCCCGCCATTAAGGAATTTTCCGTAAACGTTGTGGGAATGAAGACCTACGTTCTTGATGAAAGATATACTCCTTACCAGCAGAGAATGGCTGCAAACGGTAACTTTGCGGTTCTCGGTACGGCTTATACAAACTCCAATTATCCGTCCCTTTCACTTGAAAGCTATATTAACGACGGCTCCAAGCACGAGAAGTCAAGCCTCTGGATACCCAAGCTTGAGGAATACAGCGCAGGCGTTGAAATCTTCTGCGGAGTTAAGCTTGACGCGGAATATGTAATTGACAGAGTAGTCGTATATTCCGGTGATATAGGAAACTCCGACGGCGTTGGCAACGATTTTGAAATCCAGGCGCTTGTAAACGGTAAGTATGTTAAGGTTGGCGAGGGTAACACCTGCGCTAGGGACAGAGATTACGCAACGTCCTATAAGATCAATTCCGTTAAAACAAACGATATAAGAATCGTATTCAAAAACAGTAGCATTTATATGCCTACGGTTCGTGAGCTTGAGGTTTATTCCGACACAGACGCTCCCGGCGGATTCGTAGGTCACGTAGTATCGGAGAAGCCCCTTGAGGTAACGGTATTTGAGAGCATTACTCCCAAGTTCGAGGTTGCGGGACTTCCCGGTAACAAGTAATTTTATAACTATGCTAATCGTCAGGCATTTTGCCTGACGGTTAGTGAATTTTTAAGAAAAAAGCAAGAGGTTTAAAATGGCAAACGACAAGAAAATGGTAGAGCAGATCACCTCAATGGAGGAGGATTTTGCTAAATGGTATACAGATATTGTAAAAAAGGCTGACCTTATCGATTATTCCAGCGTTAAGGGCTGTATGATTATCCGTCCCTACGGATATGCGATTTGGGAAAATATTCAGAAGCTTATGGACGCCCGCTTCAAGGCGACAGGCGTTGAAAACATATATATGCCTATGTTTATTCCCGAATCTCTTCTTAATAAGGAAAAGGATCACGTTGAGGGCTTCGCTCCCGAGGTTGCGTGGGTAACCCACGGCGGCAGCGAGCGTCTTACCGAAAAGCTTTGCGTTCGCCCCACCTCCGAAACTCTTTTCTGTGAGCATTACGCAAATATTATCAAATCGTACAGAGATCTTCCTAAGCTTTACATCCAGTGGTGCAGCGTTGTAAGATGGGAAAAGACAACAAGACCCTTCCTCCGCAGCCGTGAATTTTTGTGGCAAGAGGGACACACGATGCACGCAACGGCAGAGGATGCGGAAAACGACACGCTTACAATGCTTAACGTGTATGCCGATTTCTTTGAAAAGGATCTCGGTATTCCCGTTCTTAAAGGAAAGAAGACCGACAAGGAAAAGTTTGCAGGCGCTAAGGCTACTAAGTCGGAGGCCAAGCGGTCTTAGGAAGACAACTCCATGG
>JAZQLK010000051.1:0-2264 GCA_045542635.1 Eubacteriales bacterium | reverse complement strand
AAAAGCGGCAAGAGAATAGCTATGTCAAATAAAGAGGCTATTGTAATAGCCCATAAATTCCTTAAAGAGGAAATTGAAAAAAACAACGCTCAGATGATCCCCGTAGATAGCGAGCATAGCGCTATTTTCCAATGCCTTGATAATAAAAATTCTGTAAAAAGGATTATTTTAACGTCATCAGGCGGTCCGTTCAGAGGTAAAAAGAGAGAAGAACTCAAAAATCTTACCGCTAAGGATGCACTAAGTCATCCAACCTGGAGAATGGGCGCAAAGATTACGGTAGACAGCGCATCCTTAATGAATAAGGGCTTTGAGGTTATAGAGGCGGTAAGACTCTTTTCCGTAACACCCGAGCAGGTAAAGGTTGTTGTACATCCTCAAAGTATAATGCATTCCGCCGTTGAATATATTGATAACAGTGTTATTGCTCAGATGGGCGCTCCCGATATGAGAACATGTATTCAATATGCAATAACTTATCCAGAAAGGAAAACTGCCCTTGCAAGGGAGCTTGATTTTGCATCACTTTCAAAATTAACCTTTGAGGACCCTGACCTTGATACGTTTTCACTTCTGAACCTTGCATTTTACGCAATTGAGCAGGACGGTATTATTCCTGCGGTTTTAAATGCTTCCGACGAGGTAGCTGTTCATGCATTTTTAAAGGATAAAATCGGCTTTACAGATATATTTGATATAGTTGAAAGGGTAGTAAAGGGCTTTAAGAATATTAAGACACCTTCCCTTGAAGATATTATATCTGCGGATAAGGAAGCAAGAATATTGACGGAAGAATTAGTAAGCACCTTGGTAAAATAAATTAACGAGGTAAAAATTTTGTATATTTTATTAGCAATACTTGTATTTGGGTTTATGATTTTTATTCATGAGCTCGGCCATTTCCTTTTTGCAAAAAAATTTAACGTTGCAATAAATGAATTTTCAATAGGAATGGGACCTAAAATTTTTTCAAAAAAGGGTAAGGACGGAGTGGATTATTCACTCCGCGCTTTACCTATCGGAGGCTTTGTGGCAATGGAGGGAGAGGATGAGGAAAGCAGTCATCCCGATGCTTTTCCCAACAAAGCCCCTTGGAAAAGGTTTATAATAGTAGTAGCGGGCGCTATGATGAATATTCTTATTTCCGCTATAATTTTATTTATAATGACTCTCTGTACCCCTCGCTTTGGTACAACCGTTATTTATAAATTTGACGATAATGCCTTAAGCGATGATACAGGCTTAAGAATTAACGATGAAATCGTTGAAATTGACGGCGCAAACGTGTCTACGTCAAGAGAATTAAGCTATGAAATTATGCGTAGCGGATATGAGCCCGTAGAGGTTACGGTAATAAGAAACGGTGAAAGAATAACTCTTTCAAACGTTACTTTTCCCGTAATTTCCTCCGAAGGAACAGTTTTCGGCGCTCCCGACTTTTACGTATACGGTGAGGAAAGAAGCTTTTCTTCAGTAGTTAAAAACACGTTCTATACCTGTAAATCCACCATTAAAATGACCTGGGACTCCATATTTGACTTAATTGGAGGCCGTTATGGAATAGAGCAGGTGTCGGGACCGGTTGGCATCACGGGAGCAATATCCGATGCGGCAAAAACAGGTGCTGAAACATTCTTTTACCTCGTTGCCATAATCGGTATGAACCTCGGAGTTTTAAATCTTTTGCCAATTCCCGCTCTTGATGGAGGAACCTTGCTTTTAACCTTTATTGAAATGGTTACTAAGAAGAAGCTGCCGCCAAAGGTTGAGGGAATGATAAGAGGAATAGGATTTGCTCTTTTAATGCTTCTTGCCATCGTAATTCTGTTTAAGGACGTTATATTTCTTTTTAAGTAAAGGATAGATATGAGCTATAATGATATAAGACGCTTATCAAAATGCGTTAAAATTAAAGATAAATCAATTGGTGGAGATTCCGATATTCTCATTCAGTCAATGACCAATACGGATACGGAAAACGTTTATGCTACAATAAATCAGATAAAAGCCCTTGAATCCGTCGGATGCGATATCGTAAGAGTTACAGTTCCATCCCTTTCAAGTGTGGAAACTATTCGTAAAATAAAGAATTCCGATATTAAAATTCCTATTGTTGCGGATATTCATTTCGATTATAAAATCGCTCTTGAATGTGTAAGGGCGGGAATAGATAAAATAAGAATAAACCCCGGAAATATCGGTGAGGAATGGAAAATAAAGGAGGTAGCCGACGCTTGCAGAAGCGCAGGTGTTCCTATCAGAAT